>NZ_JBLWEX010000127.1:0-11164 GCF_048323875.1 Yersinia sp. LJYL362 | reverse complement strand
GAAGCACGGGAAATCACGGAGCGCTGGCTGAATGAATATAACAGCGAGCGACCTCATGAATCCCTGAATAACCTGACGCCGGAAGAATACCGGTTGATGGCTGAAAAACCGGAAATCTCAAAAAGTAGGTGGAACTAAAATGGGTGTACTTACACCAAGAAACTAAAAGTACAGCATAAAAAACAAACAAAAGCTGAAATAATTAAAAGTATAGTTTTATATTCAATAACAGTAATGACTCAGAAGTTGCGTTATTTTCCGCCACCATTACCAGTGATTTATCAAAGCCAACAAACTAGGATAAATCATAATGGAATCAACTAATATTCTTAAATACAGATAGGGGATGGCAATGAAATAATGTGGTCCTCACAGGATATCACATATTAAGACAGTTGTTAGTACCATGAGTAAAGTAGGCATTGCATACATAAGATATCTAGGCGCGATGGCGTGGCCGTATCTGCCACACCATCGCGCCTTAAATAAACATAGGGAAAATGATTGCGGCTTCACACTCAGAGCCTAGGAGTGGGCTCTCTAGAGCAGGAAACTCGCTGCAGGCTACTTCTCGCCGAGGGAATACCGGCATCAGCGGACAACATTAACTTAGAGGCAAAAGTTGCCAGGATATAATGGGTTAAGATCAACATGAAATTTATTAACTTTTTTAGACGGGGGCCATCAGTTAACATTAACCTGCACCCTAAAAATGCAAAGCCATACTCCTATTATAAAGCCATTAATTTAGATATGAGTATGGGAACGAAAGAAATGTTCAGGTTTGGATATACAAACGACTTTTTGAATACAGGAGAGCCAGGCATAACAGTTCATGGAAGCAAGCAGGGTACAATGTGTTTTATTGATGGTGTGACACATAATATCATGGCAGATGATTATGCTGCGCTAGATCATCAATCTAGGATTAAGAAACGCTTTTCACCGCTTGAGTTTTATCAGTATCTAAAATTTAGGCATTCGATAGATTTATCTAGTGACAGAAGTCCGTTGCATTTAGTTTGTTGTTATTCAGGAGGTACCCTCGATAGTGATAAATCCAGCGTTGCACAAAAATTAGCTAATATAGCACAAAGGCCTATATTGGCTTATGGTGGATATGAACAAGTAAGCATGTTACTTAAGGGTAGAATAGGGCTTCCTAATATTATTAATGGGAGTGGGTGGGTCGTAAATAGTGAAAACAGTATTATTCAACCCGAAAAGATTTTACCTAATTGGCGAAAAGATTTTACCTAATTGGCATGGTGTCATATAAAACTTAAGAGTTTCTTGAGCGGCTCGGAGTAAAACCTGACGGATGGGGCCGGTTAATCCCCGAATTCCTGCCGGTGAGTGAGTGCAACAGTATCGCTACAGTGCTCCAGCAGTGCCTTAGCGAACAAGGCCAAGCGTAATTGGGGGACGTGTTGTAAGTATCCCCTCAAAACGTCCCATTCACTTTTTGAGATCGCCTCAGGAGACATACTGATTATGGCCCCTTAGGAGATCGCCACGCGTAAAATCCGATTCACCGCCCCTTAGAAAATAACTTTTCCTAATGACGCTGGCATTAGGCTAGCTTCGAGATAAACACTTTTATGACATGTGTCTGTAAAGGCGCCTCCACTTAAGTTTCGGATACTATAGTTTGCTTGAAGGGTTCCTAAATACCCTGTTACTTTAATATTCCTATAACCTATATTACGTAATTCATTTGCTAATCTCTGTGCGAATGATGCAGTAATTCCATCCTTATTTGGTATTAATGCACTGCTACAGGCAAAAACTCTCAAATCGACAAAATTAAAGGGTAAGCTTTCTTTTTTTAACAATTGTGCGAGTTCAATTGGACTGTATCTTTTAAGCGTTCCTCCAGTCCATCTTTCTATTCCGCTTTGCATTACTTTTTTGGCTCCTAGTGGAGCACCAATATAACAAGAACCGAATTCACCACCATGAGCAAGAATATAGACTTTATCGGAGGGATTTACATTTCTCAGAACACCATCAAAGTAGCGAAAAGCCTTTTTAACAACACCACTATGTTTGTTTTCTAATATTTTATAAGGTGTCTTTCCTTTCTCCTTTTGCCCAAGGGTCCAAAAATCACAAAAGTTATGCATTTCTTGTGTAGGTATAGGTAAATATATATATCCAGACATTATGATTCCTTCTTTTTTATCAAAAACAAAGCTAATAGACTGTCTATAGACCAAATTATGCAGGTAATACATCCCCACCATAACCAAATGGATAACTTGGCAAGGTGGGGACTCAGCGGACCGCTTTAACTACGTTTCTTGCTTATGGTTAATTTATCTTTACTCACGTTTAGCAACAGAGCCATGGTTTGTTGGTCTTCTGCACTTAACAAACGCTCGGTCAATAACGGCAGTAGCTCTCGGTTAAGTACCGAATCAATCTCGCGCGCACCGCTTTGTTCAACCCGGCAACGGCTGGCAAAGAATTTGACCACTTTATCACTGTATGTCAGTTGCGACTCATACCCCGCCGCACGGCGGAAACGTTCACAGATCTTATTTAGCTTCAGTTGAATAATACTGGCCAAGGTGTCGGCAACGACCGGTAGATAAGGTATTAGCCGCAAACGCCCCATAAATGCCGGGCGGAAGTGACGATCAAATTCAGGGCGAATTAATTCAACCAAACCGTCATGGGTTATTTCGCCTGTGCTACAAGCAGATATAATGCGATCACTGGCCAGATTGCTGGTGAGGATAATCAACGTGTTGCGGAAATTGATTAACTGCCCTTCGGCATCTTCCATCACCCCTTTATCAAATACCTGATAAAACAGTTCCATCACATCGGGATGGGCTTTCTCAACTTCATCAAGCAACACCACACTATAAGGACGGCGGCGAACCGCCTCGGTTAATACGCCCCCTTGCCCATAACCCACATAGCCAGGTGGAGACCCTTTTAGCCCGGAGACCGAATGTGCTTCCTGATATTCCGACATATTGATAGTGATCAGGTTCTGTTCACCGCCATACAATAGATCGGAAAGCGCCAACGCGGTTTCAGTCTTCCCTACTCCGGATGGCCCCGCCAGCATAAAGACGCCCAGTGGTTTAGCTGGGTCATTAAGATTGGCACGCCCAATACGCACTTGCTGAACTATAGCGTCTAATGCATAGGATTGGCCGATAACTCGGGCCTCCAGCCGCGTCAACAATTCACTCAGTTGATTCTGATCCTTTTCCATCATTCGCCCTAATGGAATACCGGTCCAGCCCGCAATCACATCAGCAACACAAGCCTCATCTACACAGTCGAAAACCAGTGGTTGCTCCTGATGTAATTGTGATAACTCAGCCCTGAGGGCCGCCACTTCCTGCATATCCTGACTCGCTTTTATGCGAGCCACCAAATCACGCTGCCGCTGCCACTCGGGGATAAGTTTGTTAAGATCTTGCTGGATCTCACCTTCCCGCTGAGCTAACCAGTGTAAACGGGCGTCATTACCGCCTTCCTGATGCAAGCTATCACGCTCAACGGTGATATTACTCAGTAGCGCATTAAGATCTTCAATCTCCTTCGGCTCATGACACTGTGACACCGCAACACGGGCGCAGGCGGTATCAAGCAGACTAATAGATTTATCCGGCAACTGGCGGCCTGAGATATAGCGGCTGGAAAGCGTAACAGCGGCGAGCAGCGCACTTTCAAGAATAGTGACGCCATGATGCAGGCTCATGGCCGACTTCATGGAGCGCAACATCGCTGTAGCCGCTTCTATATCAGGTTCAGCAATTTTGATCACCTGGAAACGGCGGGCCAGTGCGGCATCTTTTTCAAAATATTTTTTATACTCAGCCCAAGTAGTGGCCGCCAGCACGCGTATTTCTCCGCGCGCCAAAGCGGGCTTGAGCAAGTTAGCGGCATCATTTTGCCCGGCCTGCCCGCCAGCACCAATGAGCGTATGAGCTTCATCAATAAATAATATCACCGGTGAAGAATAGGCTTTCACCTCGCGTAATAGCGTTTGCAACCGGTTCTCAAACTCGCCTTTTACACTGGCACCCGCCTGTAGCAAGCCCATATCCAGTGAAAGAATTTCCATATTCTTTAGTGTATCGGGAACACGACCTTCCACAATGCGTTGGGCTAATCCCTCAACCACTGCCGTTTTACCCACGCCAGGTTCCCCCGTTAACACTGGGTTGTTTTGGCGTCGGCGCAACAAAACATCAATCATCTGTCGGATTTCAGCTTCACGACCCAATGCCGGATCGAGTGCATTCTGCCGCGCCTGTTCGGTCAGATTACGGGTATATTTCGCTAACGCAGAATCGTTGCTGTCTCCACTGTTAATCGGCTGACGCGTTACTGCCACAGAACACTCCTGAAGTAATAACTTATCCGCCAATTCACCATCACAACTCAGCGCCTGACTTAGCATCGATGAAAAACGAGCCTGATTACCCGATAGATCTTTCAGCAAACAGCCAAGAAAGGCCTGCACTGGCAAATGATTTTGCTGCCAATTCACACTGGCATGCAGCCAGGAGCGCTCTAAATGTTCTACCAGAGATTCAGACAGAACAGGCGGGCGCGAATTACCACTGCGCAATGTGTTCAAACTGGCCGTCAGGGCGTCAAGCAAATCATCACCTCGCAGCCCGGTGTTTAGCCCCAGTTTTTCTATCAGCCCAGTGTGGGCAATCATCAGTGCTAATAGCAAATGCTCAGTTTCCACTTCATGATGTGTCCGACTGACCGCCAGACTGATGGCTGCATCCAGACATTTGCGTGCTTCAACATCGAGATTAGCAACAATTTTTTTGAGATAACTACCCACATTTATTCCTATTTAGTCTATTGATTTTTATACAATTAATGATTCTTAACGGCAGCCCGCAATTTTTGCTGGCAGTTGTGAAATATTGCCATGCAATGCAGACGGTAATGTTTGTTCGGTTTTCTTATCCATAATGTCCTGCTGAGCCACTGCATTTTCGCTGAGAGCATCAGCGGCGGCTTTCCAACGTAACCAAGTGGCCTGTACGGCGTTCTGTTTATCAAACTGATAACGCACCAGAATCTCTTTGATCCCTAATGAGACCAAAGTGGCACTTTGCTCCGGGAAATCTTCCGCGCTAAACGATAGTTTCCCTGCTGCGATATCCCGCATGAAATTAGGCCATGCGTTATCGCCGATATAATCGAATGACAGGTCAAAACCGGGGAAGTTAATCGTTTGTGTCACTCGACTACAATGGCCGGGTTGCCACTGGAAAAGGGTCTGTTCACTGAAGTTCATGCTTTTCAGATCCCAACGCTGAGCATCACAGAACAACGTTAATTTGCTACCAGTTGGCATTAGACGTGCCCCACCAGGCACCGTGGCAGGCAGGCTGGTCAGCGTCAAATCAACTGGTTGTTCCTCAATGGCCGCTAATTCTGCCTCGAGTTTTGCTTGTGCTTCCTGCAACTTTGCCAACTTATCTTCGCTACGGGTATTCGCGCGTTCTGGCATCGATAGAACATCGTCAGGGCGCAGGACATGATTGACAAGACGCATAAACTCCGGTGTCAGGTTCAGTGACTGGCCTTCAAACTCTCCTGCTGCCGGGCCATTATTGCCTACCACCAGTACACTCTTTGCTGGCCCGCGAATGAAATCTGACAAATATTGCCAGGTCATATCCTGCTGATCCTGATAATCCAATTGCGCGGCATTTTTTTCCATCGGCCACAGTACGCGGCTTTGCCATTGTTGTTGTATCCAGCAACTGGAGCGCTGCATAGCATGAGCTGTCAACAAACGCGCATCATTCATATACAAAGACCACACCGCATTAACTGCAACATCATCTTTCGCAGGATTAATACTTTTACGCAGCGCGGCAAAGCGGCCACTGAGTTTTTGCAATGGATTACTCCCCCCCTCGCTACCCTCTTCGCTGCGAAATAAACCACGCGTTAGATTGTCACTGTTTTCCGGGGTGGCGACCGCCTCAGCAACCGCAGTGCGCAGGCTCGTTTGCCATTCATTCCACGCGTTAATATTGGAATCTTTCAGCGGCGCAGCCAGCGTCTTTTGATCCAACTTAAATTTACTGGCTATTTTTTGAGTGATGGCCTGCTCAATGCGATCTTTATTTTGCATCAGCGGATCCAGCTCATTGGTTTTTTGTAGCAGGTTAAGTTGGCGCAATTCACGCAACCAGGGTGCCGCTGCACTATTAGGAATATCCGCCAGTTGCTGCACAATATAGCGGGAAAACTTCATCGACGGGCTGTTACCCTGCTCAATGCCGATCAGCGTATCCTGCCATTGTTCTGCATCCAGTACCGGTGCCTGCTGCTGGCTCATTGCCAGCAGTAACTTCATCCAGTGATCTTGACGTAATGTGTCCCACTGGCGCTCAAAATTATCCAGCGCGGTCAGTTTTATGTCTTCGCCGGTGGCCTGACGTACCTTGGTAAGCCAGTGGCTGATTTGCGCCGTTCCTGGTTGGGTCCATTGCCCAGCCAGCTGCTGCTGGCTATCGCTAGCGGGCAAAAAATCAATCAGTTTCACCGGTAGCAATTCAGAGTCAGCAGCAAATAACCATTGCCATTGGCCATCACTGTTCACCAGCTTGGCGAGTAACTGACGCAAGGTTTGCACATGCTCTGCACCGCCCGTTTGTTGCAATAATGCGCGCTGCAGCACGATGTCATGTTCATTTGATAATACGGACAGCTCTGATGTCTTACCTAATAGCAGCGGTATTTGCCCGCGCCCGTAGATTTTATTGGGCGCCATACTGTTATGTAATTGTTGAACAGAGGTTGTGTTACCCACCTGACTCAGGGCAGTTGGTATCTGTGGTAATTCATGCAGCTCGGCTATGGGTTTATATTCCAACATCGCCTGCTTCGTCATGATGCTTTGCGCTAAATCAAGGATATAGCCACGCTGCTGCTGAGGAGTGGCTTGATTGAAACGCTGCTCATAGCGCTCGGCAATAACATGCGCATTCACCACTAGAGTGGGCGCAGCACGTAACACCTGCTGCTCAAGCTGATAATGGCGATAATTAACTGCCGGGATAAAAGGCCAGTATTGCAGCGGCTGTTGCTGCCCACTTTCAATCTGTTCTAGTTTTTTAACCTGTTGAGCCACCGTCAAGGCAGTGAAATCCCCCCCCGTCAACGAGTGAGTGCGTACCCCATAAAAGAGCAGTAGCGCCAGCGTTACTGAGGCCGCCATCACAATGCCCCATTGCTGTAAGAAACGACGCAGAAAACCGATAGCATCAACCTGACGTAATCTGCTGAGTTCCGGCAATTGGCGCACCAGTAAATCGTGCAAAAAAACAGCCTGACGCATGGCACTGTTTTGGCTAACCGGCACCGTGGCCGTGAACCAAACCCCGCCTAAGGCTCCAGATTCAAAATACGCATCTGGCTCACACAGGGCCGCCAAATAGCTTTGCAAAGCCGGTTGCAACTGGCTAATTTGCTCAGGAAAATCGAGCAATTGCAGCGTATCTTCATCAGGAGGAAGGCCGGTAAACATACTGATACGCACATTGTCTAACCCGGCTTTTACCGTGCTGAATAACGGATTAAGGAACGCCGGATCTTTACCGTCTACAACCGGAGATTGTAGCCAGTGATAGCCCAGTGCTTGCTGGCGCTGTGCCGGTGATAACTTATCAGACCATAGGGTGAAACCGGGCAAGTGGTCGCAGCAGGTAATCACCACATACACTGGCAAACGACGCTTCACTTTTTTAATCAGCGGCTCAATTTGCGTACGAATATGGCGGGCACTCAAGCTCAGCTCCGCCATACTCTTCCGTTGCAGGTCATCGGCTGAAACACACACCACAATCCCCGCCGGCACTGGCAAACGCCGACACCAGCTCACCAGCCGCAGCCAGGCACGCTCAAATGCCGGACTTTTACTCAAAAATTGGCTGGACAGATCGAGAAAACCTACCGAGCGGAAGAACCACCAACGCAGCGTTCGGGTAGGAACCACCACACCACTTTCGGGTTCATTAGAAAACAAGGGCAGACCAGTGCTGGCCATTAACGTAGTTTTACCACAACGCTGACCGGTGAGGACAAACCATGGCAACGGTTGTTTATCATTGCGAATGCGCTTAATAACTTTGGCACCGGTTTTCCAGTGCTCAGACAAGACATGTTCCATACGCGATAATTTAAAACGCGCGGTTAATCTGCCAAAGAACTTCGCTTTTGATAATCCAGCAATACCGACCCAAGCCAGTCGAATGCCAATAATGGCTATTATCAATACCAGCCACAGAATAAACCCACTGATTAGCGACCATTCAATAATCGTAGCAATGACTAAGCAAACAATAAGTAATGTGCACAGCAAAAAAGCCCACGCAGTAAAGGCAATCATTTTTTTAAACATTTTATAAACCTATTAGATTGAACCTAATCCTGCGATAAGCATTATGAGATAAACCACTATTACCATTGATAATATAAGCCATTTCCTATGACGAAACTTTTTTCGTACGGGTTTTATCTTGCCATAGCTATTTAACAGATCTGAAATTATCGGCGCATTATTCGGCCACTGACGCCACTGTTCAGGTAAACAACGGCGTTCATCAGAGATTCGTTTCTGTAATTCAGCATCCTGCTGAGTATATTTGCCATGAAATCCCATTAATAAGCAGAATAAGTAGACCACTCTTAATTTAGTGTTATTTTTATCAATAGAATCAAGGCGAGAAAAAAACTCACCACCACCGGTCGATAAATCAAAATAATGGCTTTGTAATAACACCGTTCGCCACTGTTTAACCCACTCAGGTTCAGAACATAAAACTTGCTCATCTAACCAGATAACCACCGCAAAATTAGCATCTTCACAGTCTTGCGGTGAGTGGTGTAATTCAGCAGACAAACGTGCTTGTTGCAACAATTGAATACATTTATCTCTGAAATGCGAATAATCAGAATGTTCCAATGGTTCAAGTATAAAAGAAGTTATAAACCGGAATACTGGCATATAACAATTCACGATACTCATCATGTGGGCACCACAAATACAAGTTGAACCTGAAGATCCTCCGGCATATCTGACCAATAAAATGAAATACTTTTATCTTGTTCAGCCGCGGCCCATAATTCACTCTGACGATCAACGATAAAATAAGATGAATCGCTACGGTTTGGTACCCCACGCGGAGCCTGTTGGCAGAAGGTGACAGGCGCACCCGGCAAAGCATGCTGGATCAACAGGTTAATGCTTTGTGTCGAAGCTAGCTTAATACCACCGGTATTTTTTATCTGCTGATTTTCTAACGTAATGGTTGAAGAACGTAACAATAACAGTATTTTTTCTGCGTTATTTAATTGCTCAGATTCAATTTTACTTGTATACACACCGTGGATATCTTTTTCCAAGGTGATATAGACGTTATCTTCCAGCACCAAATTATTCAGCAAACGGGCTAATGTTTTACGCACACTGTCGAAGCAACGATTCAACTGATCGTGGTCATAAGGCTGCAAATTATCGTTACCAGTCCGCCACTCCCCCAAGAATGAACACCCCTCATTGAAAGAGGACAGCTCCCCGATCAATTGTGACAATAGACAATAGATTTGCCACGGGTGAACCTGCCGCGCCTGAAGCATATTTTTTAATAATGGCAGCACGTGATTTAAGGTGCGCATCGCCAATAATTGCGTGATCCGATCGCCGCGATCACTGCCGCTAACCAACCGCTCAGAGCGCTTATACTCTTCCAGTTTTTTTGCTCTGGCGCTGACATCGTAATAAATAGTTTCAATCATTTCATAGAGCGTCGCTGAGCCATGCAAGGTGACCGCGGGCGCAGAAAAATCGGGATCAAATTTCACCCTGTCATTGTCATAACGCAGTCTCATCAATGGAATACACTCGCAATCGACGGCTTCCTGCATCTCTTCTGCGGTCAAAATACGCACGTTGTAACACAGGCGAGCCACCGTCGCTTCTGGTGCCTGGTCATAAATATCTTTCATCACCGGATCGTCATTGGTATTGACCCAGCGGGTGCCTGCCCGTTCATGCTCTTTCTTTAATAGCGTGACATTGTTGTGTTGTGGGTCAAAACGGCGTAGCGCCAGCCACAGCGTAAAAGGCTGGTCGCGTTGTTTCCAGGCATCACGAAAATGACGCTTTTCAAGCTGACAATTACCCGGATATGACAGGTAAGCCCCGCCCGGCATAATGCAGTCAACACTGTCGATGCTCACCACAAAATCCTGCAACGCGGCTTTATTGACTTTAAGCTCGACCATCCCCTGATTATAAGGTTGAGCAGAACGGCGAATCTGAGCATGTTGCCATTCATTATGTAGGTCAAGTGACTGAAAATGCTGTGGTTGCAAATACAATCCAGAGTGCCAGTAGATTTGCTGTTGTTCCGGGTACATTATGACTTTTTCCCTTGCTCAGCGTCTTCTTCAGCTTCATCTTCTGCCGCATAATCCGTGGTGGCGCTGACCACCGTCGATTTACGCTCTTTTGGCGTTTCCTCAAGGCGAGAAATACGGTCACTGCCCATGGTCACCGCAATGTTCAAAGGCCCTAGACCTGCCCACCACTCGGGTTTCCACCAGCCGCTTTTGGCACTTTTAATTGGAATATCAACCAGAACCCGATGTTGCTTCATCGGATAGGGGTAATATCCGGCAACCAGGGCGACACTGCGGGTATTCTGCGCGCGGTTAATATGTAATGTACTGTCCTGGCCTGGCATCATGGTGTAGCGATCCACTTGCAGTAAGGTGCCTTCAGCCCCCACCCCCGCAAATAGCCCTTTCAGCGCTGCGGGATTGCTCAGAATTTTATTGAGAGAAGCTTTGTCTTTCGCCTGCAATAATAAAACGGTACAGCTATTCGGCAAGCCATTTACCGTATTCAGAGTCGGCTCTGCGCGTAGCTGAACGGTAATCGCCCCACCGGCATATGACGCGGTAACCGCTTGCAATGCATCTTCCTGAGAAAACTTCTCTGGCATAGCACATCCGCTTATCACCAAGATGCTCAGTATCAGAGAGATCATCATCCCACCATGAAATTTCATTCGCTTTGTTGCCCTTTTAATACGTTATTAATGCTTTGTAAGCTATTATCATCTTGCAGCATTTCCTCTAACCATTCGCT
>NZ_JBLWEX010000126.1:0-11157 GCF_048323875.1 Yersinia sp. LJYL362 | reverse complement strand
TGCCCTGATTCGCTCATCACTGATTCATCTCCATAAGATTGGAATAAAACTGATAAGGTTGGACGGTGAAGGCTTCGGGTGGCATCAGCACCATTTGCGCGGCGGTACCTTGGTCGTCTTTGAGATAGGTCACCTCCGATAACAACCAGAGTTCATCCTTTAAGCCAAAAACAGGTAAATCAATCGGGATCAATGTGTTCGGTTCCCATAATTTGCCGTCTTTATCGCGCCAGCTATCGACCGTTACCAGTAGTTCTTTAGAGCGACCATAGCGGCGATTCATTTCCCAGTCGATGCACTGCTGCGCCAGTTTTAGCGCTTTCATGGTGCTTTCAACAATGATAATGCGGTTGCGATAACGCATTTGAGCCGCTTCAGGATCGCGACGTCTGGCTAACGTCACCGAACCATATCCTGCGTCCTGTACCTGCTCTTGAAGTTGGCTAACCGACATCGACACACCGATATAGTCAGAGAAGCGCTGATCCATACCGGAGTTATACGCAGCATCTTCAATATTGATGCCCTGTGCGACCCCGCTGGCCGCTTTGCGCGTACCCACCCGAGTTAGATATAAACTGCCATCGGGCAGGTCGTAATACAGCAATGCCGCCCAGCGCGTGATACGGTCAATAATTTCCTGAGAGGACTCCCCCCAGTTCAATGTAAATTGGGGAACAA
Source organism: Yersinia sp. LJYL362 (assembly GCF_048323875.1). Classification (NCBI taxonomy): domain Bacteria; kingdom Pseudomonadati; phylum Pseudomonadota; class Gammaproteobacteria; order Enterobacterales; family Yersiniaceae; genus Yersinia; species Yersinia sp. LJYL362. The sequence goes on along the minus strand of NZ_JBLWEX010000126.1, from coordinate 10,476 downwards.
TATCGAGGTCGGTAACATCACTGGACACCGTAATGCCGTAGGGCATCGCTAACCGTTGAGCTATCTGTAGCGCTGTCGATTGGCTGATCACATTGTTTGGCCACTCTGCGGAGCAATCAACCAAGTCCTGGCACTTGCTCCGCCCTGTAGCCCTCACTTCGCGGCGGTTACGGCTGATCATCGGTGCCCAGCGGTCTATGTAGCCTGTGAGAACAACATCATCCCCCAAATTAACGACACAAGCGTCTCCCGGGTTAACCCACCGTTGATTGTTACTCCCTGGATAAAGGTCCATCAATGACAGACTGAAATCGCTGGGTAACCTTTCTATGCTGCGCGTGACCCGTATGTTATCCCAGCCGGTAATCAGCTTATTGCCAATGCGTAGTGTCAAATCATCACTCATGAGTTCAGCGCCTTAAATCGGATGGGCATAAATGCCGGGTGAACGGGGTTAGCCATTTTCACCAACGCGTCACCCCGTCGTGCATCCTGATAGAGCCGATTGGCCAGATTGAGTGCGGGTAGTGATCGATTAAAATTGACGGTCTCAACACGAGACAGGTTCGCGCCGGTCTGCTGCAACAGCGTGACGATTGAACCGCGCAAGTCGTTTAGTGCCTGGTATACCTCATCATTACCCCTGTCAGCCGCAGAAAGCGCCGCACTGTCTACCACATCACAGACCCGCGTCAATATATCGACCGCATCGTCGTAGCTTTCAGGTTGATATTGCGAAGCAGCAAACACCATCGCACCGGCGCACAATACAATAATGAGTTGGTAGCTGGCGGCTGCGGTATTGCTGTCACTGGGATTAGGTCGAAAAGTATTGTCATCAACTTCCGTTAATTCTTGCATCATACGGATTAAATCAAGGGTACTGGCTCCGCTGGCCAAGATGGCATTCACAACAGCAAGAACAGCATTCGCATGCCCTTCAACTGTAGCGGCTGTTCGTAATGCCTCCGTGGCCTTGTTGACTGACTCCCGACCCTCAACTGATACCGCCATTCTTTGTGCCACCAGCGCGGATAGATTGGCCGTGTCATTTTGTGTACTAATGGATGCAGTCGCACCCGACACGCTGCCGCCAACCGTGCCGTGGTTGTAGCGGCCATAACGATCCCGGCCTAATGTAGAGCGGAGCATATTCCCAAGGTTTGTTGCCTCGCTGGTTGTTGAATTCACCATATTGACCCAGAATGCAGCCGTACTTTTCAGTGTTCTGATGGTTTGAGTGACGGAACGGATCTCTCCTTTTACCGTGGAGATAAACGTTGCAACGGATTTGGACGCCAAACCAAACCATGACGACTGAATCGACGAAACGGCATCTGCTGAACTGGTAACAGAAAATACCCGTAAACCAGACTCAATGATGGTCAACGTAAATTCAAAAACCCGCCCCGACTCTGCCCCCTCATTCAGACGTAGGCCGCTTTCAGGAATACTGACCGTCATTTCGCCCAGCGTTGGGTGTACTAATGTTCCCGCATCCGGCATTTCACAGGCAGCAATCAGTGAATCACGCTGAGTCATGACGTCAGGCGCGTTATAAAGGCCACTACTCTGAATAAGAAAACCACGGATAGTCAGGCGGCGAGTCGCTCGGCCCAAATCCTCAATCCACGCAGTATCGCGATAAGGGTATTCATGAATGGCCTGACGACGGCCGAATACACCTTCCGCAGTCATCACAGCAAAGGGAACCCCACGGAAGGATGCGGGGTGAAGGTGTTCAGACCATTGCCAGCTATCGCCGCCCGTACCTAACAAATCAGAAAGAGCATTACTGATCAGTGACATTTTATTCCCTTCCTAAAATGAAAAAACCCGCACAGTGGCGGGCTAGAGTGTTTGTGGTTACTTTGTGTCGGGACTTCAATAAGCGCCGGTATTATTTAGCTGCTTGCATGGCATTTATCTGAGAGTTAAGTGCTTCAATGTCTGATGCTGGAAAATGCAAGATAACGCCATCATTTAAGTCAAAAACGACAGGAGTACCGGATAGTACTTTGTTATTTAGTATATTTTTACCTTCATCAGACTTTGGTTGAATTAGCTTTAGTCCATTGATACAGGCTTTTATAACCTTAACATACTCGCCATCGATTGAGATTGGGGCTATATCTTCAACATCAGAAGTTTCATTTTCCTTACAAGCTCTAACACCTTTACCGCTTAAATCCATCAATGCTAATCTTTTTGTTTTTTGATTAACCATCGTCAGATAAATGCCCAAATCCGCCCCCTCGGCTGGAGCTAAGGTTGGCATTGAACCACCTAGAAACTGCCATTTAGCCAGATCACCGCTAGCCGCCATCACCGACGGTGACAGAGCAGAAAACAAAGCAACAATTACTATTGATAGTATTTTCATATAAAACCCTAGTTTTAACGTGTATAACCCGAAAATATAAATCAATATGTCATTGATGTCGCCACCTTCCCTCGCTCTGCTGCAGTAATAGTTTTACGTTCGCCAGTCTTATCATTAATCAGCGTAACCTCAACTTCAGTCTTCTCCCGTCCAATACCTTGAGTGATGTCGTTAATATCCTGACTGCTATTATTGGGCGTAGTTAAAATGGAAGACTGATTGTTTATACCCTCTGCGGTTATGTTCCCTTTCTGATTTCCACTGTTGGAGGGCAAAAACTGCCGCTGCGATAATAAAATATTAGGGTTACGCAACCCTTTCCAGCGGTCATCACTGATCGAGGTGTTAATACCACTATCAATCTCTTCTGAGGTATAAGGCTGATAGCCATTTTCATGGCCAATGATGGCCGTAACCAATTTTTTTAATACTTCAGGTGAATGAAGATCTAACCGCTCATACGGGTTTGCCCCTGTTGCACCAGAAACCGCATTAATATAACCCTGCGTATTATTTTCTGTGCTTGGCGCGTAAGTATGCAAAATACCGGAAAGCGTATTGTTTCCTCTATCACCATAGAGTTGCAACTGCCGGGAAAGAGCGGCGATCCCTTCCTGAGGACTAGCAAATGTGGAGAAACCTCCATTTTTACCTGTCGCATTAGGCGCTACTCGTAAGTTGCCGGGGTTATTATTTCTTACTCCTAAAGCATCCTGCCCTGATTTTGATGTTGTGGTCGTGGATGGCGTTAACAAATAAGGTTTATTTGTAGGCACTGCTGCCTTTTCTGCCTCCAGCCGTTTCTTTTCCTGCGCTTCCCAAGCGGCACCGTATTGATCATTTAATTTTTGGGTAAAATCCTTATCTGGATATCCAAACGTTAAGTAGGCTTTCTCTTTAAACGATAATGTCTCTTTGAATTTATCGTCTACTCGCGCCCGATGAAGAATGTCTTTCTGTTTATCACCATGTGCAAACGAGTTTTCATCATCGTTCTCGCGCATCTTCATATCATGAAGCTGAGTTGCAGCACTTCCCTTGACCATATTTTCATCAGGTAAAAGTTTTTGGGCTGCCCATATTTTTCCCTTGGTCATCAAACCATCAATTGCCGCGCTGGCCTCCTTGAGCTGAGCATTCAATTCAACCAGTTGCGCATTAACTTTTGGATCAACCGTTAAGCCCAAACTATCCGATTTGGCCAGTAACTCTTTGTACCTGGCGCCCTCTCGCATTAATGCTAAAAGGGGCGCGTTCAACCCTATGGCATCCGCCAGCGTTTTTTGCGTCTGAGGCGATAGTTTAGGGAATATCTTGGCAACGTTATCCAGCGTTTTATAGACATCTGCCGTGCCATCTTTGAGGCGTTCAATGACGATCCCATTTTGAGCAAGCAACGCCTGTGTCGTTTCATTCCGCGCCCACAAGGGGTCATTAAACGTCTTGTACAACCCTTCTACAGATTGGCGGGCAGTATCACTATCCACCCCCAATATCTGCATCGCACCGCTAATACGGCTAAAATTGTCAACTGACATACCGGCGTTTTTGGCAGCAACATCAAGCGAATAGGCCGAATCAGCCGCAGCACTTAATCCCTGAGCGGCTTTGACGCCAAGATAGCCAACCGCACCCAGCGCACCAAAGCTGAGCGCCTTACCGCCTATCTCACCGACCATTCTCAACGGAGGCACCAAATCACCAACAAACTGCACACCTTCACGCGCAAACTGCCCCATTCCCTTTAGACGAGCATTGAGGTCGTCAATACCTTCAACTGATCCCTGCCCCCCTAATTTAAGTCCATCACGGGTTTTATCCAGATCAGGAATGAGATTTTTAACGGCCTCTTCGATACGCTGAATGGAGGCCGACGCCTGATCTGTCGCGGTCAGTTCAAAATCAAATGCATTACCCATTTTTCCCCGCCTTCACCTTGTTAATTCTGACCGCCTGCTGATACCACCACTGTAATCGGCTATAGGTCAGGGACCAGGCATCTGCTGGTCCCCACCCATAGTAATAGGTCACATCTGCTAGTTCGTTACCCCATTCCCCACCTGGGGGGAGTAGGCTAAAAAACTCATCATGTAGACCTCACAGGCTTTATAGTCGGTGAAAGCCATTTTTTTGATGGCTTCACGCGGCACATTCGACACCAGCGAAATAAGCAGCCCCATCGCACTGAGTGCACCAGATTTAGCCTGTTCGTCATAAAACTGCTGAACCTGAATCAATATCGGCTCACTGAGTTCGATAGCCTCATAGGTGGTTTTAGTGGCTTCATGAGAAATAGGCTTAACGAGGGGGATTGTTTTAGTGCGTTCCAGTTCAGACATCTTAGTTCTCCGTCACCGATACAGAACCACCTTCCCAGCGAATATCAGCAGTCGCCTCGGTGCTATCTACTTCTTGGGTATTTACCGACCACATACCACTGCCGATAATCGTTTTGCCATTGGCCAATTCACAGACAATATTGACATTGGTCTGGTCGTTAAAATCGCTGATCGACGTGCCGCCACTGTCACGGATTTGGCAGGAAATAAACGGGGCGCTAAAGGTTTCTTTATAACCATGCACCCCATCCATTCCCGTCAGGGTTTCACGCTTGAATTTTGAGGGGCTGTATTTGAATTGCCCCGCAACCATGATGGTCAGGCCGTCAACGGTGACATAAGCGGTCCCCGCGAGGCGATTGGATGTATCACCCATGATAATGAATCCTTATGCTGATGCCTGGAGGCGGAATTGGTTGAGAACGGCGAAGATACGAAGTTGATTGATCAGGACTCCCGTCCACAGCACATCAACTCGGTTCGGGTTACTGGCGTTTTTTTCGACAATCAATCCCTTGGCAAACCCTTTGGCATCCTGCACATAGCCGTTAAATTCCAACGTCTGGTACTGGGCAATCAATTCAGCGCGGATCACGTTCGGGGTGATAATCGCCGAGCCGGGGGCAAAACGGGTGCCATCGGCCGCCAGCTTCATACGGGCGAATTTCGACGTTACCTGGGTACGCAGGAATCGAGTGACAAACATCAGCAGGAATAAGGTCTCAATCTGCAAATAGCTGTCATCTTCCGCGCCATATTTGTTTTTTTGGTAGGTGGTGATGATGTTTTCTACCTGTACTGTGCCATCGTCGGTGGTAGTGACCGTGGATATCCCGCTGTGCAGCAGGTTATTACGTTCGGTCAGGGTAAAGCGGCTGGCCAGCGGGGGAGCCAGTACGCCACTGATTGCCAAGGTTTGTAACGGGCGTCCGGGGTCGTTACGCAGACTTTGCGCAATAGCGCCAACAGAAGCCGCTGACCAGATATAACTCGGTGTTGGCGAGCCATTTACTCCTAACAGAGAAGCATGCTGATCATTGCGTAATTCGCCTGCGGCTGTCAGTTGTCCATAAGTCCCCGATTGAGCCGCAAAGCTATGGCCATAGAGCTGCTCGGCATAACTCCAGCGACCGGTACTGTCTGACAAGAAGTCTTTGATTTTATTCAGTGACGCAGTGTCAGTGTATGGATTGATAATGAAATCAAAGGTCCTGTCCTGCAAATTAGCCAGCGCATCATCCAGTTCAGGCGCACCCGCACCGCCAGCCATTGGCGTAAATGTCAGTACTAGGCTATCTGGTGTTGTTTCGCCACCGGCGCTACCCAAATAGTTCAGCCGCAAATCAATCGTGTTACCGTGGGCACCTTTGTTTTTAGCGGTGAGCGTGATGACCGCCGCCACCGCAGCAGCAGTGACAGGCAAGGCGCTGGCGGCATTGATGGCGGAAGTTAATGCAGTGGCAATCTCTGCCACCTCATCAGTCGCCACCACCGCGACTTGCACCCGAATACCCGCGATATACAGAGAGATAACCCCAGTTGCTGATGCCTGCGTGGTCACGGTAATCTTACCCGTTGCCGCAACCATGGATTCCGCATCGCTCAACGGTAAAATGTAGATCTCACCGGCGATGTCATTCGCTAAGTATGCAGCCATCTGACCATGCAACATTGAACCTGCACCAGCTTGCCCCGCCACGGTAGCCACTGAGGAAACCAGTACCGGAATATCCGCAGGTAACGAGCCTGAAGCCAACATCTGGCCGATGATTAAAGTTCGCTGCGTCGTTGTCGCCGTGTTCGCCTGTGAGTTATCAAATTCAGCGAAGAAAAGCGGTGTCCGAAGATTGCTCGGAATATGAGTAAAAGGAATAGTCATTATTTGGTTTTCTCCGCTTTGGTGGTTTCTGGCGCAGGTTTAGCCTCTTTAGGTTGTTCGCGCACCACATCACCGTCGTTTAAACGACGACGCCAAAATGAATTATCGGGAACCTCAGAGCCGGATTCAGGCAAAAAGGTGCCCTTAACCGGGTCGCGTACAGTGCGACCGGCTACGGGTTTAACAATCATGAGGTTTACTCCGGGAGGTTGATTGAAACTACGGGTTCGGTAGTGCCATCTGGCATGGCGATCGTGACATCCATACCGTCTAATCTGTCGGCATTAATGGGATAGAAGTCTTCCGGCCCCTGGTAATACTCGATATCCAGCTCCATCAATAATTGAGCCAGATGGCCTTCACCACCCGAATCCAGATCAATGGTTGAGCGGACTCGGGCAAACTGCTGTATCTGGCGAGTGAGGTCATAACTGTTTATCACTGCCCGCTCAATTTGTTCTCGCAACCGTTCGAGCGCCAGCTCTGCCTTATTCGCCCCATCATTCTCATTTTCGCCGTCAAGCTCCTGCAACCGGCCAGTGATACACACGGTTGTAATGGTGTTGAACTGCGGGGCGTTGCGGCCTAATGACTGTTTTTCCTCGATAAGGGTTTGCACCAAGATAACCGGATACATCTCCTCAGTGGTTGGCCAGTCACGCGGGGAGTAGACGCGGTTTCCCGCGTCAGTATTTCCGATGATGGCATCAACAACCAATTTCCTGACTTGCGCTGTATTCATGGTTTCACCCGATTAAGAATGAGTTTACTGCCGCCGTGACTGTCTGGCTGAACATCTGCTACAGCAAACAAGGTATTGACCGGTTCATTAGCAACGATGCCAATAAATACCCGGTCCCCCTGTTTAGGTGGTGAACGAAACTCACTGTCCCTTACTCCGAGAACGGGGTTGGTGGTATTAATGGTGCTGCCATCATCCAGTGTATCGATGGTGGTGTAGGCCCGATCAAAGATGCCGCTGATGGTATAAGTTGGCTTACCACCCGAGGGCCGGTAATCAACCGGGTCACCAAATACCGAATGCAATGGCGCAAGAAGATGCTGATCCCAGTTGATACCCATCAGTTCCCCCGATCTATCTTCACGCCATCATCGACAGTGATTGAGGGGCCAGAAATGCGCACCTCCTGTTGCCGTAACGCTTTCACATCCGCGACCACCCCCAAATCAATCAACCGACTGGTGTCGCTATGTGGCAGAAATAAACGGCTGTTCTCCGTATAAGTTTCCCCGCTATGGCGCAGGATCTGGCCTTTTACGACAACGACCTCCATTTCGTCAGAGTCGTCAGCAAAATGATCATCTGACGCCTCATCATCAGCCGTTTTTTCCTGTATATCTGGTGTTTCAGCAGGCTCATTGGCAATGGGTGTCACGTTTTGTACTTTCGGTTCAGGCTGTATTTCGCTGTTATCCGGCGCAACAATCTGTTGCTGCTGAGTGTCAGCTTCGAACTCAGGCGGCAAGCCGCCCAGTTCGCTAATGCTGGCTTGCTGCTTACCTGGTGTTTTAGCCATATCACACCACCGTTGCACAGAGGGAGGCATTTACCCGGCTTGGAATGACCAGCGGAGCAGATTGCATCAACAGGTAACGCTGCGCAGGATCGGGCATAACCCATGACTTAGGTGCGAAAGCCAGAGGCCCATAATTAAATTCAGGGTCCAGAATGACACCAAAGGCGCGAGTCCCCATCAAGTCAGCGCTACCCATCAATACAGCACCATTAGGGATCATTGGTTTCTCAATGCCATCAACAGGGTCAATAAACCAATCGTTATACAGCCACAAATCAAAGTTGCCCCAGCGACCTTTATAAACCGCGCCCTTATTGACACGCGGCCCCGCATCAACCTGATTACCAAACGGGCTCAATGCTGGGAAGGTAATAGCATTGTCCTTAATGGTGGTATCCAGACGGAACGCTTTCCATGAGGAAGTTGTAAATACCAAGTCAGTGGCCACCGCCCCTGACTCTTGCAACATCAGCGTTTGCCAGTCTTCAATATCATCTGATGGCTGGGTATTGGTTGCACCGGCAGCGACCGATAAAGGCCATTTATCTGACCCACTCAAGGTAATGGTCAGGTTACTGGAGCGACCAAAATCAATGACCGTAGTCGGGAACCCGTCCCCCACCACGGTAATCTGAGATTTAGTCAGCGCACTGGCGGCCATCCATTCCATACGACGGTTCAGCATGTCGATCTGGTCTTCCATTTCAAACTGCAGATTTATCATTTCACGTTCTGCGGCGGTATATTCCCCACCAATGCGTTCCCCCATCTGACGGCGGATCGGTTTACGCAAATCAGGTGCGCGTTTGTCTTTGATATAAGCCGGTTTGAACGTATTGGTTTGATACTTGCGGCTCTCCACCAACTTCCCTTCAACTAACGGGGAAACGAAAGGAGACATACGACGTTTACCAATATCAACATCGATGGAAACCTCTTCGGTATCATGGGTCACCACATTGGGAAAGAAGCGATCGAGTAACCAGTTCTGGCTTGTTTTCAGGTTGGGAACCAGACCCACCAGCACATTGGTATCGTAAATATTCATGGAGTATCTCTTTTAATTTGCTGGCAGCCAGCGCCGCCAGACAACGATTGAAGACGAGCAAACCCATGCCAAATGAATGACATTGGGTGCAAATTGAGAAAGTGAGGTTTAAACGGGCGCCTGGATACTGTCTTCGAGGAAGATGGAATAAGAACGCAGAGCGGTTTTTAACTCGGCCAGCGTCCATGAATCATCGTGAATAACACTGTTCTGATTAAACTGTCCCATCAGATAAACGCCACCGCGCTGGGCGGAAGTTGTGGTATCCACGTTATCAACAAGGATGGCAACAGGGACCTCGCTGCCATCGGTGGCGGTCTTAACCGACTTGGTGTATTCGCCGGATGCCGTAACTTTACCCATCACGGTACCGCGCATATGAATGAAAGCGACCTGAGCAATAACGCCGGTATCTGTCACCAGTTGCAATGGCCCGGCAACCAGTTGGTCTGGAACAAACAAAGATGATCGCATTCCCGGCTGAAACGCATTTTGTCCGATGTTATCCATTATTTTTTACCTTTTGCTGAGTCATAGAGACTGGTCATTCTGGTAACCATTGATGCACCTTTTGATGCAGCAGCGGCGTCCTGACCGGGTTGGGCATTGCCTACTGCCTGCATCCGTTCATCCAAAGAGCGTTTGCGCGGAGCGCTGGCAGATACCGGTGCTGTAGCGGTAGTTGAGGCAAGCACCCGGATCACGGCGGCGGAACTCATGCCAGAATTGAGCGCCAGAGAGACCGCTAAATCACCGCGCCCGGTAGCATGTTTACTACCGAAAATACGCGCACAGCGGTTACGTTCAGCACGACGCCCCTTTTTAACGTTGCGATCATCAGTATCATCATCGCCATCGTCGTCACTGCCTTCGTCCGCATCAGCATCATCGCTGTCGTCTTCGGCATCAGGGTCTTTGTCCTGATCATCAGGGTTATCGTTTGAGTCGTCATCGTTCTCTTCGGCATCAGGGTCTTGTTCATCCTCTTCAGCCTGACGTCCCTTGGCTTTTTTGGCCTTGTTCTTATCGTCTTCTGTCTCTTCTGTTGCTTTGGCTCCTAGGCCAAACAGGTGTGTAAAACCTTTAATTTTCGCCATTACTTTTCTCCAACCAATGTTAATAAATCGCGGAATGCGACATCAGGCGAGGCCACTTGATCAGCCAACCCCAGTTGCACACCATCAGCCGCTAAGAAACATGCGGCCTCGGTGTCCCTGATAGTTCTTTCAGCTATCCCGCGATTGCGGGAAACGGTACTCACGAACAAGCGGCCCATCTCGTCAACATCG
>NZ_JBLWEX010000125.1:0-11096 GCF_048323875.1 Yersinia sp. LJYL362 | reverse complement strand
TTGTAGCAATAATTGACACGATTCCGCTTGACGCTCGGTAAGGTTTTTGTAATTTTACAACCAACCTTTTATTCACTAACAAATAGCTGGTGGAATATATGACTATCAAAGTAGGTATCAACGGTTTCGGCCGTATCGGTCGCATTGTTTTCCGTGCTGCTCAGGAACGTTCTGACATCGAAATCGTTGCAATCAACGATCTGTTGGACGCTGACTACATGGCATACATGCTGAAATACGACTCTACCCACGGTCGTTTCGACGGTACTGTAGAAGTAAAAGACGGCCACCTGGTTGTTAACGGTAAAACCATCCGTGTTACCGCAGAGAGAGATCCGGCTAACCTGAAGTGGAACGAAGTTAACGTTGACGTTGTTGCTGAAGCAACTGGCCTGTTCCTGACCGACGAAACGGCACGTAAGCACATTGCTGCTGGCGCGAAGAAAGTGGTTCTGACTGGTCCGTCTAAAGACGACACCCCTATGTTCGTTATGGGCGTTAACCATAAAGAATACGCAGGTCAGGAAATCGTTTCTAACGCTTCTTGTACTACTAACTGCCTGGCTCCACTGGCTAAAGTTATCAACGACAAGTTCGGTATCGTTGAAGCGCTGATGACCACTGTGCATGCAACTACCGCTACTCAGAAAACTGTTGATGGCCCGTCTCACAAAGACTGGCGCGGCGGCCGCGGCGCATCCCAGAACATCATCCCTTCTTCTACCGGTGCGGCTAAAGCAGTAGGTAAAGTTATCCCAGCCCTGAACGGCAAACTGACTGGTATGGCGTTCCGCGTTCCTACTCCTAACGTTTCAGTTGTTGACCTGACTGCACGTCTGGAAAAACCAGCTTCTTACAAAGAAATCTGTGCTGCCATCAAAGCGGCTTCAGAAGGCGAGCTGAAAGGCGTTCTGGGTTACACCGAAGACGACGTTGTTTCTACCGATTTCAACGGCGAAAAACTGACTTCAGTATTCGATGCTAAAGCCGGTATCGCGCTGAATGACAACTTTGTGAAACTGGTTTCTTGGTACGATAACGAAACTGGCTACTCAAACAAAGTTCTGGACTTGATCTCTCACATCTCCAAATAATGGATTGATGTAGATTTCTGCCAAAAGCCACCTCCGGGTGGCTTTTTTATTACTGATACATTGTGCTTCTTCCCTCACCCCATTGCCCCACTACAAATAAAATTGCGCAATATCAATGATTCACTACTCGGTTAGCGCCGATTTGCTGCAAGATATAAAGCCTGTGATATTATCGAAAGTCTGAAGCTCAATGGATCTCTAGCCCCTTTGCTCATAAGGTCAAACGAATGAACGAGAAAGTCTTCACCCTACCTGTTGTTGAACAAATTTCACCTTATATCAGCCAGCGCCAGTTGGATGAACTGCCAATCGTAGTGGTTTCCCATCCGAAGGTGCGTGCCGCTGTCAGCTTGCAAGGTGCTCATTTATTGGCTTTCCAACCGAGTGGTGAGCAACCGATTATTTGGTTGAGTAATAACACGCCATTTAAAGACGGTGTCGCTATTCGTGGCGGTGTACCGATCTGTTGGCCTTGGTTTGGCCCATCAGCGCAACCTTCTCATGGTTTTGCTCGTTTACTGCCATGGAAGCTCAGCGCCCATGATGAAAATGAGAATGGGGTTATCTTGACCTTCACTCTGGAAGACAGCGATGCATCTCGTCAATTCTGGCCACACCCGTTCACTTTGATTGCCCGTTTCAAGCTGGGCGAAGAATGTGAAATGGAATTAGAATCACACGGTGATTATGAGGCAGTTGCTGCCTTGCACACTTATTTCCAGATTGGCGATATCAGCCAGATTAAGATCAGTGGCCTGGGCGAAAAGTACCTTGATAAAGTGCTGAAAATTGCTGATGCAACGCAACAAGGTGATTTGGTCTTTAACGGTCAGACCGACCGCATCTATACCCACCCTGAAGCCTACAGCCTGATAAAAGATGCCGCGCTGAAACGTACCATTGAAGTGCATCATCATCATCAAAGTGATGTAGTTGCATGGAATCCAGGTGCTGAACTGTCCAGCAGCATGGTTGATATGCCAAATGATGGCTATAAAACAATGGTTTGTGTAGAAACTGCGCGGGTGAATAAACCGTTGGTCGCCAAACAAGATTCCCCTGCACGTCTGGCCATGACCATTCGTAGTCGCAAGAATGCCCAATAATAGCTGATATTGCAGACACAAAAATGGGGCACAAAGCCCCATTTTTTATTGTTCAGATAGGGTGCGTGATAAATTAACGGAAGGTATATGTGACCCCAGTCCACAGTACGCCGGTCCAGGATGCATCTACCATTGGGCTATTCTTCACTTCATTTGCCAGGTGAATATAACGACCAGTAAAGAAAGCATTCCAGTTTGGATTGATATTGTAGTTTGCCGTCAACTCCAGATATGGTGACCAGCTATCACTAGGGCTGTACTGGGCCAGTCCACTGCGGGCGGACTCCCCACGGCTCACACCATAGTAGTACTTATTCTGATCTTCACTGTTCCAGGCAACACCAACGCCCGGAGTCAGCGTCCAGCTATCAACACTGAAACGATAGAGATAAGCCAGATCGCCGACAAAGCCGCCGCTGTTATCCAGCACGTCGCCGGAGAACATGGCGCGTAAAGTCCCCCAATCCTCGATATGGGAATAAGACATACCCGCCATCAAAGTGCTACGGCGTTTATCCAACTGCTTCATCTGCTGGTCGTCACTATCGCCCGGCGTAAAATGTAGAGGCAAATAATAGGCATCAATCGATAAACGATTGTTGTCATCTTTCCATAGGTAATAACCCGCAGCCAGTGTGCGGAAATAGAAATTATCACTTTCATAAGAAACGATAGGCACTGGGTAAACACGGTCATTCTTACCGCGATATGGGTCAGGGCTGACTAATGCTGAGGCCCCCAAAGACCATGTTCCTGCCATCGCAGTAGGCATACAAACTGCCGTAGCTACAGCCAACGCTGCCAGTGTTTTGACTTGCTTCGTTTTTATGTAATGTTTTTTCACGGAAAGATCCCTTTGGTAACAAAATCGTTAGTTAACTTAGTGTAAATCAATTGCTTGCCCGTGGCGAAATCTTTACACACCCAGGCGCAAAATTAGTCTTCCCTGCACAACTTATCGCCGATATGCCACAAATTGACAACCTAAAAATTTACGTAGATTTGATTACAATAAAATAACAAGATATTCAAATAGATAATCTCAATTAATCATATATAAAACACTGTAAATGAAATAAAAAATAGATTTAATTACCGAATAATGGTTATTTATTGTACTTGGGGTGGCAAATCTGTGGTTAATGTCAACTTGACCTTTATGAGAGACGCGACCATAACAATAAGGTAGTAGTTTCAAAATTTTAACCCAATAAAGCGCTACTATTATTTTATGTTCCCAACCATTCAAACAGGACGGGCATCGCTATGAACATATTTGATCACTACCGCCAACGCTATGAGGCTGCCAAGGACGAAGAGTTCACACTGCAGGAGTTCCTCACCATCTGCCAGCAGGATCGCAGTGCGTATGCCAATGCGGCTGAACGTCTGCTGATGGCTATTGGTGAGCCTGTCATGGTTGATACCGCGCTCGAATCTCGCATGTCTCGGCTGTTCTCCAACCGAGTTATCGCCCGCTACCCTGCTTTTGAAGAGTTCTATGGCATGGAAGAAGCCATAGAGCAGATCGTTTCTTACCTTAAACATGCGGCTCAAGGGTTAGAAGAGAAGAAACAGATCCTGTACTTGCTCGGCCCTGTGGGTGGGGGTAAATCATCACTGGCTGAACGTTTGAAAGCACTGATGCAACGGGTGCCTATCTATATTTTAAGTGCTAATGGTGAGCGCAGCCCGGTCAATGACCATCCATTGTGCTTATTCAACCCGCAGGAAGATGCGGCTATTTTAGCCAAAGAATACAATGTTCCTAGCCGTTATCTCGGCACAATCATGTCGCCGTGGGCGGCCAAACGCCTGCATGAATTTGGCGGTGATATCACCAAATTTAAAGTTATCAAAGTCTGGCCTTCTATTCTTGAGCAGGTCGCGATTGCGAAGACTGAGCCGGGTGATGAAAACAATCAGGATATTTCTGCTCTGGTGGGTAAGGTTGATATCCGTAAACTGGAGAACCATGCCCAAAACGATCCTGATGCTTATGGTTATTCCGGGGCATTGTGCCGCGCGAACCAGGGGATTATGGAATTCGTCGAGATGTTCAAAGCGCCGATTAAGGTGCTGCATCCCCTGCTGACAGCCACTCAAGAAGGGAACTATAACGGTACCGAGGGGATCTCTGCCCTGCCATTCAGCGGCATTATCCTCGCGCACTCTAACGAATCAGAGTGGGTGACATTCCGCAATAACAAGAACAATGAGGCCTTCCTTGACCGTGTTTATATCGTCAAAGTGCCCTATTGCTTGCGGGTATCAGAAGAGATCAAGATTTACGACAAGCTGTTGAATCACAGTGAATTAACTCATGCACCTTGCGCCCCAGGGACGTTGGAAACACTGGCACGCTTCTCCATTCTCTCAAGGATGAAAGAGCCGGAAAACTCGAGCATTTACTCCAAAATGCGGGTGTATGACGGTGAAAGCCTGAAAGATACTGACCCGAAAGCCAAGTCTTATCAGGAGTATCGCGACTATGCTGGGGTTGACGAAGGGATGAACGGTCTTTCTACCCGTTTTGCCTTCAAGATCCTGTCACGGGTATTTAACTTTGACCATGCAGAAGTGGCAGCTAACCCGGTACACCTCTTCTATGTGCTGGAACAACAGATTGAACGCGAACAATTCCAGCAAGATGTCGCGGAAAAATACCTCGAGCATCTGAAAGGCTATTTGATCCCGAAATATGCCGAGTTTATCGGCAAAGAGATTCAGACTGCCTATCTGGAATCCTACTCTGAGTACGGTCAAAATATTTTCGACCGCTATGTTATTTACGCCGATTTCTGGATTCAGGATCAAGAGTACCGCGATCCGGATACCGGGCAACTGTTTGACCGTGAATCGCTGAATGCTGAACTGGAGAAAATTGAAAAACCTGCGGGTATCAGCAACCCGAAAGACTTCCGTAATGAAATCGTCAACTTCGTGTTGCGCGCCAGAGCCAATAACAATGGCCGCAATCCAAATTGGACCAGCTATGAGAAGTTACGCACGGTTATTGAGAAGAAAATGTTCTCTAACACTGAAGAGTTGTTGCCGGTTATCTCCTTTAACGCCAAGACCTCAACGGATGAACAGAAAAAACATGATGACTTTGTCGATCGAATGATGGAGAAAGGTTATACCCGTAAACAGGTTCGTTTACTGTGCGAATGGTATCTGCGGGTCAGAAAATCATCATAACCTGTTGTCGAATCACCCTAATATTACAGGTACAGCTTTCGCGGTGTGGCTGTGGTGCCAGTCAGCACAGCCACTGTGTGGAAGATGCAGGGAATAGAGGCAGGGGGAGATATGGGCTACTTTATTGACAGACGACTTAACGGTAAGAATAAAAGCATGGTTAACCGCCAGCGCTTTTTGCGCCGCTATAAGTCGCAAATTAAACAATCGATTTCTGATGCCATCAATAAAAGGTCAGTAACTGATATTGAGAGTGGCGAGTCAGTATCGATTCCCATTGACGACATCAATGAGCCGATGTTCCATCAGGGCCGTGGCGGATTACGCCATCGGGTGCACCCCGGCAATGATCATTTTGTCACTAATGACCGTATAGAGCGCCCACAAGGTGGTGGCGGCGGCGGCAGTGGTCAGGGGAATGCCGGTCAGGACGGTGAAGGCGAGGATGAGTTTGTCTTTCAGATTTCCAAAGACGAATATCTTGATTTGCTGTTTGAAGATTTAGCGCTGCCTAACCTGAAGAAAAATCAGTATAAACAACTGACCGAATTTAAAACCCATCGTGCGGGTTATACCTCCAATGGCGTTCCTGCCAATATCAGTGTGGTGCGTTCACTGCAAAACTCATTGGCCCGCCGTACTGCCATGACGGCCAGTAAACGCCGCGAACTGCACGAATTGGAAGAGACACTGAAAGTATTGGAAAACTCGGAACCCGCGCAATTACTGGAAGAAGAGCGGGTACGCAAAGCCATTGCCGAATTGAAGCAAAAAATCGCCCGGGTGCCTTTTATTGATACCTTCGATTTACGCTATAAGAACTATGAACGACGCCCGGAACCATCAAGTCAGGCAGTGATGTTTTGCTTGATGGACGTGTCAGGATCTATGGATCAAGCCACCAAAGATATGGCAAAACGGTTTTATATTCTGCTGTATCTGTTCCTGAGCCGGACTTATAAAAACGTGGATGTGGTGTATATCCGCCACCACACACAAGCTAAAGAAGTTGATGAACAAGAATTTTTCTATTCGCAAGAAACCGGCGGGACCATTGTTTCCAGTGCGCTGAAACTGATGGACGAAGTGGTGCAAGAGCGCTATGACCCAGCACAATGGAATATCTATGCAGCTCAAGCTTCGGATGGCGATAACTGGGCTGATGATTCACCTCTGTGTCATGAATTGCTGGCGAAAAAAATTCTTCCCGTGGTGCGTTACTACAGTTATATCGAGATAACCCGCCGTGCCCATCAAACGCTGTGGCGGGAATATGAAGACTTACAGGCAAAATACGAGAACTTTGCCATGCAGCATATACGGGAGCCGGAAGATATCTATCCGGTATTCCGTGAGTTGTTCCATAGGCAGACTGTTGATAATTAACTATTATACCCGTCATACTTCAAGCTGTATCTGTGTTGGCTGCCTTCATTCACCCCAGTCACTTACTTATGTAAGTTCCTGGGGATTTTCTCAGTTGCCGCCGTCCTACAACTCGAATTATTTAGGGTAAATACTGGTCGGTCATCTTTTTCTGCAACAGAAATAGCTTTCCGGCTTTTTAATGCGCTAAAATTACCACTCCCTCGCTAATTCTCAGAGCTAACCCAATGAAATGGCATGATGGACTGCGACAACCGGGTGTATTGGCGGCATTAACTGCCGCGGTGCTGTTTGGTGCGGGAACCCCGCTGGCAAAACAACTGCTGAATACCGTTAGCCCATGGTTGCTGGCCGGTTTGCTGTATTTAGGATCGGGGGTAGGTTTGGCGCTATATCGGTTGATAACCCGCCCGGCTACCGTTAAGTTACCGCGTAATGAGTTATGGTGGTTTATCGGTGCCATTAGCGCCGGTGGGATCATTGCACCGGTGCTACTGATGATAGGCCTTACCGGTATGCCCGCATCGGGAGCGTCACTACTACTCAATGCTGAAGGGGTATTCACTGCCCTGCTCGCCTGGTTTGCTTTCAAAGAAAACTTTGATCGCCGTATTGCTTTGGGCATGGTAGTGATTGTGGCGGGTGCCGCTATTCTGAGCTGGCCGGGAGAAGCCCGCTTTGCCGGATTGTGGCCAACGTTGGCTATTCTCGGGGCCTGTTTCGCGTGGGGAATTGATAACAATCTGACCCGTAAAGTCTCGCTGACGGACGCCACCTGGATTGCTTCGGTCAAAGGCTTGGTGGCGGGTGTGGTGAATCTCGGATTAGCATTTGCCCTTGGCGCAACTTTGCCGCCGCTGACCAATCTGGCCGGTGCCCTGCTGGTAGGGTTCTTTGCCTATGGCGTGAGCCTGGCACTGTTTGTTATTGGTTTGCGCCACCTCGGTACCGCCCGAACCGGCGCTTACTTCTCTATCGCGCCTTTTTTAGGTGCGGCATTGGCAGTCGCTATGGGTGATGCTATAACAATCCCCTTGATCGTCGCTGGGCTATTGATGGCAATCGGGATTGGGTTGCATCTGACTGAACAACATGAGCATCAGCACCACCATGATGACTTATTGCATGAGCACCAACATCTCCATGACGAACACCACCAGCATTCACATGATTTCCCGGTCAGCGCCGATGTGCCACATAAGCACCCTCATCGGCACCCACCGATGGCGCACTCTCATCCTCATTTTCCTGACTCGCACCATCGCCACAAACATTAGTCACAAACATTAATCACAAATATGACTCATAAACATTAGCAGTATATAAATCACCACGTTAGCGCCTATTTCCTTCAATAAACACCAGGCAGGTATTGGTAAACAGCATAACTTACCAATTAACATCAATGGCTTGTTCTACCTGCCAAATAACCTAATATAGGAACATTCTTATTTTGGCTGTGTTGCAGAGATGACTGTGCGCTCCTTACTCATACTGATTTTATCTTTATCATTTATTCCCCTTTGCCAGGCGGTTTATAACCCCAAAGAATATAATATTTGGCATATTCAGGGTGGCGTTTTATACGGGGCCACTCAAACAGAAGATGAGGAACCGGTGCTTATCAGTATTGCCGGCCCCACCACTCACTGGGCGAATATGGTGATTTCACTGATAGCCAGTGAACCCTGTGATATCAACAAAACCACCACTGAATTTGCGTTTAATAATGACATGTTAACGGTTGAGTATGCCTGCCTGACCACCACAGATCATACCGTCATCAGCTATACCCTGCATGATGCCGACAAGGTCAACAAACTCTACAATCAACTCAAATCGGGCTTTACCATCACATTGGATAAACGCATTAAAGTTTGGGCGGCCAACATTGGCACCCCTATCAACAGTGACTGACGCAGAGGCCGCTTTATTGATCATCGAGCTGGCTAAAACGCAGCGTCAGATAATCCAGCACACTGCGCACTGAAGGCAATAAACCACGTCGTGAGGGGAAGACGGCATGGATAATTTCATGACGCAGTGACCACTCAGGTAGCAGGCGAATTAATTCACCTGCGGCTAATTGCTCCGTCACCATCATGACAGGAAGCTGCACCGCCCCAACACCGCTCAAAGCCGCGCTGCGTAATGTGGTCATATCAGCGGTCACCAGTCGCGGTTGATGATAAACCGCCGCATGCGCGCCTTTAGGCCCGTCTAAATCCCAAATAAACGCCTGTTGAGGCTGCCCCAGCCCAAGACTAGGCCAGCCCGTCAAATCAGCCGGTACTTTCACCTCCCCAAGGCGGGCAATCAATTCAGGGCTGGCGACCAGGCACTGACAGCGGTTGCCCAAAACCTTCAATACCAGATCACTGTCTTGCAACGGTGGTGGCCGAACCCGAATCGCAATATCTATGGCTTCAGCAACTGGGTCAACCTGCCGATTGGTCGATTCGAGATGCAACGTCACCAAGGGGCAACTGGCCATGAAGTCGGCCAACATGGTGCTGACCGTCGCCTGCAACAGCGCCACTGGGCAGGTGATGCGCACCACACCGCGTGGTTCGGCTCGCGTTAACTCTATCGATTCTTGTGCCGCTTTGGCTTCTTCCAACATCGCTTTGCAGTGTTCGTAATAGGTGCGCCCGACATCCGTCACCGCAAAGCGCCGGGTTGAGCGCTGAATTAATCGCACCCCCAGCCGCTCCTCCAATAAAGCCAACCGCCGACTCAGTTTTGATTTGGGCAAACCTAATACTCGGGCGGCAGCACTGAATCCGCCATGCTCTACCACCTCTGCGTAATAATAGAGATCGTTAAGGTCCTGCATACCCCGCCTCTCAGTTGCTTATCATTGTTCCAATAATAGAACACTGATAACTAATTTTGCTATCTACTGCCGAAATTATCCTGAATATATACTTTATCCAACTTGTGGCCAGGCGGATTGAATAGTCTGGCTGCTATACCTTATTAAGGCTGTTGTAAGGAGAATACGATGAAAAAAGTTCAAGGTATTTATCGTGCGCCGCGCCAACATTGGGTCGGTGATGGTTTCCCGGTTCGCTCACTGTTTTCATACCAGAGTCATGGCAAACAACTCAGCCCGTTCCTGTTGCTGGACTATGCCGGACCGATGGATTTCACCCCGACTCAGCATCGCCGTGGTGTTGGGCAACATCCACATCGTGGATTTGAAACAGTGACCATTGTGTACGACGGCGAAGTTGAACATCGTGACTCTACCGGTAAAGGTGGGATTATTGGCCCCGGTGATGTGCAGTGGATGACGGCAGGTGGCGGTATTTTGCATGAAGAGTTTCATTCAGATAACTTCGCACAACAGGGTGGGCCGTTTGAAATGGTGCAGTTATGGGTCAATTTACCGGCAAAAGATAAAATGACCGCACCCGGTTATCAGGCGATTCGCAGTGAAACCATTCCTCAGGTCGCATTACCTGAAGGTGCTGGTAGTCTGCGCGTTATTGCCGGTGATTATGCCGGGGAAAATGGCCCAGCCAAGACTTTCTCGCCCTTGAATGTCTGGGATATCCGGCTAAATCAAGGGAAAAGCACCGAGTTCTCCCTGCCCGATGGCTGGAACACGGCCCTGATTGTGTTGCGCGGCACCGTGCAGGTTAATAGTGATGCCATTGCCCGCGATGCAGAGATGGTGTTGCTGGACTCTACCGGCAGCAATGTCACGATTGAAGCTAATAATGATGCTGTGCTGTTATTACTCAGTGGTGAGCCAATTGATGAATCCATCATCGGTTACGGCCCCTTTGTAATGAACACGCAGGAGCAAATAGCCGAGGCTATCGCTGATTTTAATAGTGGCCGTTTTGGTTCGATGGATAATCACCCATAACCACTGAACGACCCGCCATTACCTGATATCGTTATTATCAGGTAATGGCATTCAGCTTGTTATCAAGCCCAGATATCAACCAGCCCGATACTCACCGCAAATCCCCTCTTTCCCTCCCCGGTTATCGACTAAACTTAATGTTATATTCTGTACAAAAAATAGCATCAGCATAAATAAGACGGCGGTATTTTTTTCCCTGTGGCGCTTTAATTCACATTTGAATATTTGTCATTAATCTTATTCTATTTATAAACAAATAGTGATATTCCAATAGCCACGGTGATAATTTCGCTCAAACAACAAGCAACAAGACTGCCAAGCGATTCTTTTTCCTAGGAATTAATCATGAAAGCCAAAAAAACAGTAGAATGGCAGAAAAAAGGGCAGTCTGAGTACAACGAAAATAATGCCTTATTAAGCGCATTAGATCAT
>NZ_JBLWEX010000124.1:0-11048 GCF_048323875.1 Yersinia sp. LJYL362 | reverse complement strand
GGTAGCCTTCACCTTTCACGCCGGTGAACGCTTTTTCAAAGATGTAACGCACATTCAGTTCAGCACCCCAGCCAAAACCTTTGGCGAATGGCAGTGACAATGCATTACCGTTGTTAATCTGAGCAAACAGGAAAGCATCTGCTGGATCGATGCAATAGCCACACACCACACCTGGGTGAATGTTCAATGACATCATCGCGCCCTGACCTGTACCGCAACCCGTTACCACGAAATCGACTGCTTTAGCATTAAGCAGGATGCTGGCCATAATCCCCAGATGGATATAAGTCAGGTGATGGTCGTTTTCATCACTCATACCGACGTTGTATACCGGATACGCTTTTTCTGAGGCTACGGCGTTCAGCTCTTTCAGGATGATCGCGTTTTTACCCGCCTGGCTGTTTTCCATCATCAGTGCGATTTTCATTTATTATCTCCGTTGCGCCAACGAGCTTTAGCCCATTGGGTGTGATAGTTAGACTTGACTGTGCTGACCATAGCAACTTGGAAACAAAATTTCAATTTTAATGGAAGGATGTTTTATAAATATCACATTTCTGAATTCAATTGGACTCACCAGCGTTGTGCTGGGGTACAAGACCTGCAAATCCTTTTGACAGTTCTGAGTGACGGGCTGTTTAAAAAGAAACCCAAGCCGCGCAACTCACCTGCGCGGCTATTTATCTCCTCAGTGATGTAGCATCTCGTGGACAATGTCATCTTTATCTAACGATATCGGGTAAAAAGTCGGCCAGTTATCCATTTCTTTAAGCAGTTTTTCTTGTGACTCATTCCCCATGAACACATGAAAATGATGGGATTTTTGCGGCTCAATAATATGGTCACTAAATTGAACATATTTAGGCGCTTTAGAGTGGGTATCTTGGCATTCATATAGATAACGCACGCCCTTCTTACCAGAATCGTAGTGCATTATTTTAAAGCCAGAGTAGTTATATTGGCAGGAGTTAACGGCTTCAGGACTATGGAAATCAATCGTATTATTCTCAATGCCAATCATAGTGATGTCTGTTGCATAACCCTTCTTGTAATATTCTCTGTATTCCTCAACAGTTTTGTTTTGATTCTTTTTCGCTTTATCAACCAAAACGGCATCTAAATCCCCTTTCAATAGATAAGGATTAATCGATTGCCAGACTCCATCCCAATCACTGAGTTTTCTGTCTTGGACATCCTTATCTGCAAAAATACCTTCACTTGCTTTACGTGCGGTTTCCGATTGTTGATGCGCATGACCGTGGTTATGCTTACCGTGGGCAAATGAATTAAAGCTGGTCAATGACACGTAAACACTGAGTGTAATGATAAATAGAGAGGTCAATTTTGTGGGCATGAATCACTCCTGACTGATTGCTTGATATGTAATGTTATATTATTACATATCAAGCAATCAATAGGCAGTCACGCCGAAGTACTAACGTTTTTTGCGATTGCGGTGCATATCTATAGCGACTGCACTGACAATAATAATCCCTTTGATAATGTCTTGAATGTACGAATCCACACCAATATAAGTGAAACCACTCTTAATTAGCCCCAAAATGACTGCGCCAATGACGGTGCCAGTAATACGCCCCACGCCCCCCATTAGGCTGCTGCCGCCAATAACTGCAGCCGCAATTGCATCCAGTTCATACGATTGGCCCATGCTAGATTGCCCGCTACTGACTCGAGCCGCCAGAACAACCCCTGCAAGGCCTGCTAATCCTCCGGCTATGGTATAAACCAGCACCAGATATTTATTAACGTTGATGCCCGAAACTTTTGCGGAAATCATATTTCCACCAATGGCATACACATACTTACCATACCGGGTATGTTTAAGAGCAATATGAAAAATAACGGCAATCACCAAGAAAATAATAACCGGCATGGCACCTTGTCCAATAGCCGTAAAATCATCCGAGAGAAAACTTACAGGGTTGCCCTTGGTATAATATTGGGCAAGCCCTCTGGCAGATACCATCATCCCCAATGTCGCAATAAATGGTGGAATACCTGTACGAGTGATTAAAAATCCATTAATAAAACCACATAATATCCCGACGCCAATCCCGGCAGTAATGGGAATAGCTGCAGGTAAATCTAATAGATGGGGATACATAGGCGAAATACTGTCTGACGTTTGTGCCAAACTGGCAGCAACCACGGCAGTTAATGCGATTAAAGAACCCGATGAGAGGTCAATACCTGTGGTAATAATGACTTGTGTTACCCCAACAGCAATAATACCAATAATCGCGACTTGTAAAATAATCAGTAATAATCGGTTAGGATTTAATAGAAATGATTGGTCACGGATAAACCATCCAAGAAACTCAAAAATCAATGCAATACCGATCATGACAATAAAAATACCGGTATCTTTAGGTAGTTTACCTTTTAGCCCGGCCATGAAAGAGTGTTCATTTAAAGAATTTGTTGTTAATGATTTATTCATCTTAATATTATTCATTATCATTACCCTTCCGCAGTTATTCAGAAGCTAGCGCCATTATTCTCTCTTGGCTAGCGTCTTGCTTATCTAATATTCCTGTAATATGACCGCCATGCATGACCATAACTCTATCACTCATACCGAGAATTTCAGGCAACTCTGAAGAAACTAAAATAATAGCAACACCGCGGTTCGCTAACTCGCTAATTAACCGATAAATTTCTGATTTTGCACCAACATCTATACCTCGAGTAGGCTCATCAAGAATAAGTATTTTAGGTTGAGCCAATAGCCAACGAGCAATTAATACCTTCTGCTGATTTCCTCCACTGAGATTATTAATAATTTGATCCATGGTAGGCGTTTTGATATTTAATCTTTTAATCTGATCCATGCAGTCTTGCGCCATTTGACCATGACTGACAAAACCTTTTTTATTAATATACTCAGAAAGGTTAACTATGCTCATATTCTCAACGACGGACAGCACGAGGAATAACCCTGATTTTTTACGGTCTTCCGTCAAAAAAGCCAATCCTTGCTCAATAGCTTTTGATGGTGAGTCAATATTGACGGGTAAACCCTCAATGAAAATCTCACCACTGTCTGCCGGATGCATGCCAAATAAACTCTCCATCACCTCACTGCGGCCAGCACCGACCAAACCCGCAACACCGAGTATTTCACCGCGCTTCACAGAAAAGGAGATATCACGGAACAGACCATCGCGTCGTAATGCACTGACTCTGAGCACTTCCTCACCGATATTATTGTTAAATTTCGGAAACATATGAGTCAGTTCACGCCCCACCATCATGGTAATTAATGATTGCTTTGTCAGATTTTCTGTCTTATCTGTAGCAACAAACATTCCATCGCGGAAGATACTAACTTCATCGGTGATTTCAAATATTTCGTCCATTTTGTGGCTGATATAAATAATACCTTTTCCTTGCTCTTTTAATTCCTTAATGATCGCAAATAGGTGAAAAACCTCACCTTCGGTTAGGGCTGACGTGGGTTCATCCATAATTAATACGTCAGCATCATATGAAACTGCTTTGGCAATTTCGACCATCTGCTGACTGGCAATGTTTAATTCTCCAACCATCACATTGGGTTTTAATTTTATATTAAGATGTTGCAATAGATCTCGAGTTTTACTGTTTAGTAAATCATGATTAACTAATCCATAGTGAACAGGTTCCCTTCCTAACCAAATATTCTCTGCCACTGTCATATGTGGGACTAAATTTAGTTCCTGGTGAATCATTGCAATGCCAGCATGAAGCGCATCTAAAGTATCTTCAAAAGTCACTGTCTCGCCTCTGACTTTTATCGAACCCTCATCCGGATGATATATCCCAATCAGACACTTCATTAATGTTGATTTTCCAGCACCATTCTCTCCCATTAATGCATGGACGCTACCTGGCTTTATTTTAATACCAACTTTATTCAGTGCTTTAACGCCAGGAAATTGCTTGCTGATGCCTTCAGCTTCGAGAATGTAAGGATGCATATCACCATCTCCATAATCATCGCCATACTTTCATTTTTCGGGATGCCGCATTTATTAATTAACGTAATAATAAATACGGCATTGTCTACCCATTAGAATAGAATCAACACACATTTTAATTATTGTGTATAACGCTAGCATTAAAAGGATATAACCCGTTTTATAAATAGAACTTACATTCTATCTTTCGTAGTCCTAATTTTATTTTTTGTTTTTATTTGCAAATTCTAGATAATTATCTTTAGTAATAAGTTGGTAAGGGATCATTACGCTACTTTCCACTTTCTGGCCGGAGGCTATTCTAATCGCGGTATCGACCGCGCCTTCCCCTTGTCCTTTAGCATCTTGGAAAATACTAATATTGAGGTCACCCTTCTTAATAAATTCGAGTGCGTCTGGGGTACCATCAATACCACCAATGACGACACCTTTTTTCTTCGCCTGTTTTAATGCGAGGATAGCGCCAATGGCCATTTCATCATTATTTGATGCAATAGCATCTATTTGCTGCCCGGAAAGAATCCAATCAGTCGTGACATCAACAGCCTCTTTACGGAAGAATTTCGCTGTCTGTTTATCAATTATATGAATACCGGGATACTGAGCAGCAACTTTTTCAACCCCTCTGGTTCTGTCTCGAGTTGCTTCACTAGAGAGTTCGCCCATAAGGATCATAACATTACCCTTTCCTCCCATCAGCTTTGCGAGTTCTTCCATCTGTAGGCGTCCGGCGAGTTCAGAGTCGGAACCTACATAGGCCATACCTGCTGGCAAGGTTATCTCCGGGCGGCGATTAACAAAGACCAATGGGATTTTGGCCTGCTCAGCTAATTTGATCATCGGCTTCACGCCTTGAGTATCTACCGGGTTTAAAATAATGGCATCGACACCTTGGCTAACAAAATTCTCTACTTGCTGGATTTGTTGAGCAATATCACCTTTAGCATCTTCAAACTGCCCAGAGACATTACCCTCTTCTTTCATTTTATTTTGCATGGCCTGACGCAATATTGTCAGGAAGTTATCATCGAAGTAAGCCATGGACACACCAATTTTTAGGTCTTTCGCATAAGCGCCCAGTGGCAACATACAGATAGCGAGTGAGGCAATGATGATTTTTTTCAGCTTCATGATCTATACCCTTCAATAATGGAATGCATAAACATATTAATGCCTGTTTATTGAAAATATTTTTTTACAACAGCTTAACCAAACATATTGTAAAAATAGCTACTGTTGGCATCTCAATGCGCTTTCCGTGAATGCAACCGCCCCATCCCCGGTCTATTCTTTGAAAAAAATAATTTAAAACAATAACTTAATATTTTATCCTTTTCTTCTATGCTCCCCGCCTCCTTTTTTTAAACGTTTATTTCATAATTAAGATTATTGAAATTTTTAACACCAAACAATCGAAATATGTGTTTTGAACATATCAAATAACAAAACTATGACAGGGATCTAACAAATGCTGATAATTTGAGCGCTAATCGAGGGGGTAACCACGAATCCAGGCAAGCAACTGAGCTGCCAGCATGGAATGCATAAGTGAGAAAGAGAAAGTAATGAAGGTGGGGAAAGTGATGAAACAAAGGATAGAGTAATGACTGCAATGCACACAGAGTCATTACTCTTAAAAAACAATTTAAATTAAAAATCAATCCATTACAAACATTAACCCATATCAAAAACAATCAAAGTGCTTACGATTTATCGCTCAGGGAATAAATTTACCCACAGCAAGCAACTGCCGGTAACCAGTGGCTGTAATTGACCACCTTTAATGGCTGGCAACCACCAGCACCCTTGCGAAGTGCTAAGTTCATGCGTTTCTGTGTGGCTGATAAGCCATTTTCCCTTTACGACATAGACCAACCCTCCATGTGAGGCTGGAAGTTCTTGCGATGAGCTAATAGATGTTACGCTAGCCTGCCAGCAACCTCGTCGAGTCATGATATTAAAATCCTGACTGCTTCCCCCAAGCAAATGGGCGTGGATAGGGATATCACCCGGAAAAGCAAAAGGTTGTAATGGTGTTGAAAGTGTATGCGCTTCCCAATCAGGACTTGAGAGAACAACACCGTCTCCAGAAAGTAATGTAATGGACCGATCAATATTGGGGAATATTGAGAACGGACCATCCTGCTCAATCGTCGCAATGCTAGCACGCCAGGCAAAGTCATCTCCCCCGACGGGCCAACATGCAATTTCACGAGTTTCACCACCACCATTTCGCCAACGGCTAACCGGTAAACGGGCAAAATCAAAAACGGTAAAGCTCATCAGACCTCCTGTTGACAGGCTTTTAGTACCGCCAGAAAAGCCTGTGCAGTTTGCTGTTGCATTGGGTGATATCTATCCACTATTACCGGGTTGCCCGCCACATAAACATCCCGAATTTGCGATTTATCCCCCGCAAATAACCATCGATTCAATAAAGAAGCAGATTCTGTGCCACCAATATACGGGTCATCACCATCCAAAACTAACCAGTCGGCACGATAACCTTCTGCTATCTGACCAATATTGCTGCCACAAGCTTGCCGCCCCCCAGCTAAAGCTTGGCTATAAAGTAAATCGGCAACTGCCGGATACTGTTCATTAGTCAGGCGATTACGGCGCTGATCACGTAAGCGCTGCCCATATTCCAACCAACGTAACTCCTCCACGACATTCAGAGAAACATGGCTATCGGAGCCTATCCCCCAACAACCATTATGATGTATATAATCGACTGCCGGGAAAATGCCATCCCCCAAATTTGCTTCAGTTGTTGGACATAATCCGGCCACAGCCTGACTTTTAGCCAACCGAATAAGTTCTGACTCATCCAAATGTGTGGCATGTACCAGGCACCAACGACTGTCGACAGGCACATGATCATACAACCACGCCACGGGCCGTTGCCCACTCCAGGCAAGACAATCGTTGACCTCTTTTTGCTGCTCGGCAATATGAATATGCACTGGCATCTGTTTATCCGACGCCTGTAAAACCTCCTGCATCTGGCTTAACTCTACTGCGCGCAATGAATGGAAGCACAAGCCTTGATTTTGTAGGGGCCGATTCGCCAGTTGTTTAGTGATAACTTGCTGCTGCTTGAGATAGCTTTCTGTGTTTTGAATAAAACGGCGCTGCCCTTGTTGAGCGGGTTGACCACCGAATCCCGCGTAACTGTACAATACCGGTAATAAGGTCATCCCTATTCCAACGTCTTGCGCGGCCTGACTTAGGTGTAATGTCATCTCCCCCGGATCACTGTATGGGCTACCGTCGGGGCTGTGATGCAAATAATGGAACTCTGCGACTTGGGTATAGCCACCTTTTAACATTTCGATATATAACTGACGAGCAATCACACCGACATGTTCTGGTGTCAATCGCTGGACTAATCGATACATCAAATCTCGCCATGTCCAAAAACTGTCCTGCGGGTTACCAGCAATCTCAGCTAATCCAGACATCATGCGCTGGAAAGCATGAGAATGAAGATTTGGCATACCGGGCACTATCGGCCCCGAAAGAATCTGGCAATCCGTATCACTGCTGCCCGTCACAATGTGCTGAATGTTGCCCTGTTCATTGACAGTTATCTGTACGTCATTCGCCCATCCATCAGGTAAAAAAGCACATTTGGTAAAATAAACTGGCATAGCGATATCCCAATATTTTGTTTAGAGTCAAACGCGCTGAGCAGCAGCTGCGTCAATTAATTAAATTACTCACTTGTATATACATATACACACGCTAAATTCAACCGTAGACTTAGCGTATATTTTCATATCTGACGAGGTTAACGTCGTGGCGGAACAACAAACGACCTTACAATTAAGTCCCGCAATGGACGATACACCAGCCCCCATTTATCAACGCGTTAAGTTGGCTATCATTCGCCAAATTAGAACCGGAGTCTGGCTGCCCCATCAACGTGTGCCATCAGAGAGTGAGTTAGTTGCCGAGTTAGGGGTCAGTCGCATGACCATCAACCGGGCGTTACGTGAGCTCACCAGTGAAGGTTTTCTGATTCGCATGCAAGGCGTAGGGACCTTTGTTGCTGAAGCAAAGGCGCACAGTGCCTTACTTGAAGTTCATAATATTGCTGACGAAATCACTGCGCGTGGTCATCGTCATAGTAGTAAAATTTTGCAGTTAGAGGCACGGCCAGCAAGCTCTGAAGAGGCGATTGCTTTAGGCATTCAGCCCGGCCAGCAACTGTTCTATTCGCAAATTGTTCATTACGAGAATGATGTCCCCATTCAGGTCGAAAATCGCTGCGTCAATCCAAGCACTGCGCCCGATTATATGAAGCAGGATTTCAGCCAAGTTACCCCTTACAGTTATCTCACCCAAGCGGCTCCGCTTACTGAGGGTGAACATATTGTTGAGGCTGTTCTTCCCAACCGACTTGAACGGCAGTTGCTGCAATTAGATGAGCATGAACCGTGTCTGCTGATCCGCCGTAGAACCTGGTACGGAAAAGTAATCGTGACTGCGGCTCAATTGCTTTATCCCGGCTCTCGCTATCAGCTCTATGGCCGTTTTACCCCACAAGGTACCGTCACGTCCTGATCAATTTTATTTCTCTGCGAGAACTGCGAAGTGTTACGCAATTGTTTAAATCCCTATCTTGCCGATAGTGAATTTATGCGCTAGGTTGTCCATGATTGTATATACAACTTAATTCTGTACGTCTTAGGGAGTCAGATGGTGTCAACAATTCACTGCGACAGTTTGTGGTACGGTGCCGATATCGTCACCATGCGTGGAGGGAAGTATCACCTGATCCCGCAAGGGGCAATGGCGGTGACTGACGGTAAAATAGTCTGGATCGGACCTTATAATGAACTCCCCAGACTCAGCGCGTCACGCGAAGTCATCTACCCGGGCGGCCTAATCACGCCAGGGTTAATTGATTGCCATACCCATTTAGTATTTGGTGGTGATCGAAGTGCTGAATTTGAACAACGTCTTAATGGTGTGAGTTATGCAGAAATTGCCGCCAATGGCGGCGGTATCGTATCGACAGTCAGAGCAACACGAAACACCAGTGAGCAACAATTATTAGAGCAAGCTTTATTTCGTCTAAAGCCGCTATTGGCTGAAGGGGTGACCTGCATTGAAATTAAATCTGGTTATGGCCTTAGCCTTGAGAGTGAAATGAAAATGCTCCGCGTGGCCCGCAAGTTAGGTGAATTATTGCCTGTCACCGTCAAAACGACCTGTCTGGCTGCTCATGCTGTGCCACCTGAGTTTACTGGTCGGGATGATGATTATATTGATTTCGTTTGCGATACTATTATTCCCCAGGTTGCGAAAGAAAAACTCGCCGATGCTGTGGATGCTTTTTGTGAACATCTGGCATTTTCGCCCGCACAAGTTAAGCGTGTATTTTTAGCGGCACAACAAGCCGGTTTACCGGTAAAACTGCATGCTGAACAACTCTCTTCGCTGAATGGCAGTACTTTGGCAGCTAAGTTTAAAGCTATGTCAGCCGATCACCTTGAATACGCCACGGAGTCAGATGTTAGAGCAATGGCGGCTGCAGGTACTGTCGCGGTATTACTGCCGGGCGCTTATTATTTGTTGCGGGAAACACAATGCCCTCCGATTGAGCTGTTTCGCAATTATAAAGTCCCGATGGCATTGGCCAGTGATGCCAACCCGGGAACATCCCCTGCGCTCTCCCTACGGTTGATGCTCAATATGGCATGTACTTTGTTCCGTATGACTCCGGAAGAAGCGCTCGCCGGTATCACTTGCCATGCGGCTCAAGCTCTGGGATTGCAAGAAACGCAAGGAACACTGGAAACAGGTAAATTAGCAAATTGGGTTCATTGGCCATTATCGCGCCCAGCTGAACTGGCTTACTGGCTCGGCGGTCAATTACCGGTGTCTGTTGTTTTCCAAGGAAATACTCGCTCATGAATCTCGTTGATCCGTTGAGTTTCCATACAGGGAAACTGCCCTTACTCATCAGCATCCCACATGCGGGCACGCGGCTGACGCCCGCCGTCAAGGCGGGCTTGACAGAGGCAGCCCGACCTCTCTCCGATACCGACTGGCATATTCCTCGTCTTTATGATTTCGCCCATAACATTGGAGCCAGCATAGTTATCGGTAACTATTCCCGCTTGGTGGTTGACCTGAATCGCCCAGAAGATGATCAGCCGCTGTACACAACAGCGACTACCGGTTTGTTCCCAGAAACGCTGTTCGATGGCCGCCCCTGTTTTATGCCAGGCAAAACACCATCGCCTCAGGAGCGTCAAGCCTACTTGTTACACATCTGGCGGCCTTACCACCAGCAAATTCAACTCGAATTGACGCAGCTTAAAGCCAAATTCGGCTATGCACTGCTGCTTGATGCTCATTCGATTGCCTCAGTTATTCCGAGGTTGTTTGATGGGCGATTGCCGGATTTGAATTTTGGGACCCATAGCGGTGCCAGCTGTGCACCCTCACTAAGCACACAATTGATCGCCTGTTGTGAACGCCAATCTGCCTTTAGTCATATACTAAATGGCCGCTTTAAAGGTGGTTACATAACTAGAGCATATGGTTCACCACAGAGCCATCAACACGCGGTGCAACTTGAGTTATCACAGATAAACTATATGTCTGAAGTTGAGCCTTACCCCTACCTGCCAGAACGAGCGATTCATTTGCAACAGTTACTCCAGCAACTGATTAATACCATGCTGGAATGGGGTGAGCAGCACTACTGCCGCTGATTCAGTGATTCAGGTAGTCTTTTCATCTCTCATTATCGAGATATTCTAAATGCAAAAAGGCGGGGATTACCCCGCCTTTTTATTCACCTATTTCCGACACAGAAAAGGGTAATCTTTACTAAATTAACTTAGAAACGGTAAGTCAAGTTAACCGCAACAGTATCGTCGGTGCCCAGACCCAGCGGGTTGTTTTCATTCAGCAAGTTAATCTGGTAGTCAACATAGGTAAACATGTTTTTATTGATGTAGTAAGTCACACCAATTTCGGCATATTTCAGCAAGTCAGCACTGCCGACTGCATCCAGGTCTTTACCTTTAGACTGAACATAAGCGATAG
>NZ_JBLWEX010000123.1:0-11015 GCF_048323875.1 Yersinia sp. LJYL362 | reverse complement strand
TCTGGGTAGCCAGAGCAATAAATTAAAGATGGGGATGGCTGGTGAGCGAAACGTCTAAAGAGAATTTTGTAAAAACCAATAAATTAGCGATCTGTGCAATTCTTCGTGATTTAAAGAAGAATGATACTGCAGTGATGATAGTCCATGCTCGCGGGCAATTTATTAGCCGTATTCTGGATGTGGTTCCTGAGACAAATCAATTTATTTTTGATTTTGGCAGTGTGGCGCATGAGAACATTGCTGCACTTGCTGCCAGCCAATTGACAATTATTGCAGAGCCGACTGGCGCAAAAATTGAATTTACCTGCAATCCGCTGAAAGAAATACAATATTTATCTTTACCTGCTTTCAGTACCTCCATTCCTGACAGCCTTTACTTTATTCAGCGCCGGGAATATTTCCGGGTCAATATCCCTCAATGGCCTGCTTATTATTGTGCAGGAAAATTCGCTGACGGCAGTAAATTCTCATACACATTAGCTGATGTTTCTTTGGGGGGAATGGGGGTGTATGCCGTGAAAGGCAGTGAATTCCCTGTCCAGAATTGTGGCATTCTGCGTGATGTGTCAGTTGATTTATGTGGTTTTGGTATTTTTAAATTGGATTTGCAGTTTATCCGAGCCATCGATAAACAAGTGGTGAATAACAAAGGTGAAACTCTCACAGTACAGCGCTTGAGTTTTAAATTCCCGCGTTTAAGCCCCATCCAGGAAAAAGGATTGCAACGGGCTATTTTTGAACTGGAAAAACAGCAAACGGCCAAAGCGCGAAAATTCCAAGATAATATTTAGTTTTTGAAACTATGGGGTGATTACCTGCCGTCTGTGTAATAGTACTCAGGCAGCAGGTATGGCAATTTCCTTTCTGGTTATATTTATAACCGTTTGTTTTCTCTCTTTCATTTCATGCCCTGATCCGTATTTTTTTCTTTGGGCTATAGTTAATACTATTCAGCTTTATCGCTGTTGCATATTTATGCATAACGTCAGCCTTTACTCGCCTCTTTTTTGACTGTTGGTTTTTATGCATCAGTCTTTTGCTTTTTACCTTCACTCAGCATCTTTGACAGCATTCTGCCTGTTATGGCGTTTTCTGCTCAAGACCACGCGGCTCGCACCGCTCAGGAAGCTCACCTGAGCAATTCGTTTGGGTAGGCTCTCTTGCGGCTATCCCCGATTTTTTGTTATGCAGATTGCCATAAGACTGTATGAGCACCCGACCAGAAAGGTATCTATGAAATCATTTCTAAAGACTATTCTTGGGCAACGATCCATTTGGGGATCACGAACTACAGTCACACCATGGCATGATTCAGCGCCGGTCAGAGAAGAGTTATTCAGTGTTGAGCGGTTGGAGCAACATGCTGAAAGCCTTGCCAAAGCTCAGTCGATAACATCCCATCCACCACGGGTGTCTACTTTGCATGCCCGCCTGGATGATAATGCCGATACATTGCTGGCGGCATATCGGGCCAGTGCCGCAGAGTTAGAAAAAGGCCGCGCGGTAGTGCCTGCGGCGGAGTGGTTGCTGGATAATTATCATCTGGTTGAAGAACAGATCCGCGAGATCCGCGACGATTTACCGCCGGGCTATTACCGCCAATTACCCAAACTGGCTGACGGGCCATTTGCCGGTTACCCGCGTGTCTTGGGGATTACCTGGGCCTTTGTTGCGCACACCGATAGCCATTTGGACCCCGAGGTTTTGTGCCGTTTTATTATGGCGTATCAGCGTGTTCAACCGCTGACTATCGGTGAGCTATGGGCGGTCGCGATTACACTGCGCATTGTATTGATTGAGAACTTACGCCGCCTTGCCGACCAGATTACGCAAGGGCGCAAAGCGCGTGCAGATGCCGAGGCGCTGGCAAATCGGTTATTGGAAACAGGAGACAGTCGGTTGGTGTTGGAATCCGACATCGCGATGCGCTCCACAGAGCCATTATCTGAGCCATTTGCCTCCCAACTGGCAAAACAGCTGCGCGACCAAGATCCGCGCACGACTCCTGCGCTGGGATGGTTGGAAGATCGTCTGAAGTTACAAGGAGTCACGATCAGCGAAGTGGTACAGCATGCCCAATTACGTCAGGGGGCGTCTAATGTTTCGGTCCGAAATGTGATTACCAGCATGCGGATGATTTCGGATATTGATTGGGCTGATTTATTTGAGAGTGTCAGTCTGGTAGATGAATGTTTACGGCAAGGAAGTAACTTTGCCAGTATGGATTTTCAGACCCGCAATCTGTATCGCAGCGCCATCGAACAATTATGCCGTGGCTCGACTTACACTGAACTGGAGATTGCCAACTTTGCCTTACAAGCGGCGCAGAATGCGGTAACCACCGCAGATCCTGAAAATGTCGATCGCTGCCGTGACCCCGGTTATCACTTAATTGGGGCTGGGCGTCGTGAATTAGAGAATCAGATAAGATTCAGCCCTTCAATGCGATTGTGGTTCAGCCGCTTGAGCATCAGCCTGGGTGTCGGCGGCTACATGGGGGCGATTTTATTGGTTACGGCGGGATTGCTGGCATTGGCATTGTGGGCGCTCTCTTTCCCCGGTTTGGCCGTCGGATGGTGGGTGCTATTTGCCTTAGTCGGGTTTATTCCGGCGACTGAAGTGGCAACTGCGTTGGTCAATCGCGTCATTACCTGGAGCTTTGGTGCCACTATTTTACCGGGTCTGGAACTGACCAGTGATGTCCCTGATGAGTTGCGAACTTTAGTCGTGGTGCCTACGTTGCTGACCAGTAAAGCTGATTTACTGGAGCAAATTGAACAATTAGAAGTTCATCATTTGTCGGGTACTACCGGCTCTCTGACTTTTGCGCTGCTGCTCGATGGGGTTGATGCCGATACGCAGGTGTTGGCAAGTGACGGCCCGCTAGTGGCGTTGGCCGATGCAGCCATTGCTCGGTTTAACCAACAATATGGCCCCGGCCCGGCTGGCCCGCGTTTTCTGTTGCTTTATCGTCAGCGCATATTTAATGAAAGTGAAAACCGCTGGATGGGCTGGGAGCGCAAGCGAGGCAAATTGCATGAGCTTAACCGCCTGTTACGCGGAGCAACGGATACCTCATTTATTGCTACTGCGGCGGGTGAACCGCAGGTGCCCGCAAGTGTTCGTTATGTGATTACGCTAGATGCCGATACTCGCCTTCCTCGTGATGCGGCGCTGCGTTTAATTGGCAAAATGGCACATCCACTTAATCGTCCACGGTTTAGTGTTGATCAACAACGGGTTGTCGATGGTTATGGCATTCTCCAGCCGCGAGTGACATTGGCATTACCAATGGGAAAAGGCGGTTCATTGTATCAATGGGCTTTTTCCGGCCCCGGCGGTATCGACCCCTATGCCGCTGCGGTTTCAGATGTTTATCAGGATATGTTTGGTGAAGGCTCCTACACCGGCAAAGGCATTTATGATGTTGATGCGTTTGAAGCCTCACTGGCAGGTAGGGTGCCGGACAATACCTTACTCAGCCATGATCTGTTTGAGGGCGTGTTTACCCGAGCAGGCTTAGCTTCAGATATTGAAGTGGTTGAAGAATCACCGGCACGCTATGACGTTGTAAGCAAGCGCCAACACCGCTGGACGCGGGGCGATTGGCAGTTACTGCCCTGGATTATCAAACTTTCCATTAGCAAAGACAGCAAAGACAGCAAAGACAGCAAAGACAGTAAAAGTATTCCGTTGCTGGGCCGTTGGAAGATGGTGGATAACCTGCGCCGTTCACTGGTTGCCCCTTTTACCTTGCTGTTGCTGGGGGGCAGTTGGATGCTTCCGATGCCAGCGGCTGGGGTCGGGGTGCTCGTGGTGATAGTACTGGCCGCTTTACCCTCCTTATTGCCGATTTTATGCTCATTATGGCCAGCTCCAAATACTCGATTTAGTAACCATTTACGCTCTTTATTAAATGATGCCAAACGCGCCGCTAGCCAGATATTACTTTCGTTGGTGTTTCTGGCTGACCATGCCTGGCAAATGGCAGATGCTATTGGGCGCACACTGATTCGCCTGTTTATAACGCATCGGAACTTGTTGGAGTGGACGACGGCGGCCCAATCCGCAGGCAAGCCGCGCCCCGGTTTAGCCGGGTTTTATCGCCAAATGGCCGGTGGCACATTATTCGGTTTGCTGATGGCCGCCATTGCATTCATTGTCTCTCCCGCCGCCTGGCCGTTGATTTTGCCTTTTGCACTACTTTGGTTGTTCGCACCCGCCATTGCATTGTGGGCCAGTCGCGCCCATTTGGTGGTATCGCATAAACCGATGACGGAGGACGATATTCCCGAGCTGCGGCTGATTGCCCGCCGTACCTGGCGTTTCTTCGAAACTTTTGTCACACCGGATGAAAATATGCTGCCGCCTGATAATTTTCAGGAGGACCCAAAACCGGTGGTGGCACACCGCACCTCCCCGACGAATATGGGGCTGTATTTGCTCTCAACCGTGGTGGCTCGTGATTTTGGCTGGGCGGGGACGTATCGCACATTGGTGCGGCTGGAAACCACCTTTGAAACCTTTCATAAATTGGCGCGTTTCCGTGGGCATTTCTTTAACTGGTACGGGACGCAAGATCTGCGCGCACTGGAGCCGGCTTATGTTTCCTCCGTTGACAGCGGGAATCTGGCCGGGCATTTGATTGTGCTGGCCAATACCTGCGAAGAGTGGGCAGCCGAGCCATTAGCGGCCAACGGGGCCAGGGGATTGATGGATAACCTGCTGTTAGCTGAAGCCTCGTTTAGGCAGCTTCCGCCGGGAGACGCTGATTTTAAACGCAAACTCTGGGCAGTCCTGGAGCAAATTCGCCTGGATTTAAAAGATGTCGGTGAAACTGAAATGTTACCGCTGGCGTTGAAACCGCTGTTGGCGAAAGCCACTGCGATGGTGCACGGCATTGCTCGTCCAATCGATGATCATGCTTTTATTGATTTGAGTTATTGGATTGAGGCGCTGATTGTTGCTGCCGCTGAACATGAATATGACCAACAGTTGACCCAAGAGATGCAGGAGCAGGTCAATGACCGGTTGCTCAAATTAGCCGCTGAAGCTCGTCATATGGCGCTGGCGATGGATTTTGCTTTCCTACTCGATCCCGAACGCAAGTTACTGTCTATCGGCTATTCGCTGGCGGATAACAGCCTTGACCCGAGTTGCTATGACTTGCTGGCTTCTGAGGCACGGCTTGCCAGTTTGTTCGCTATCGCTAAAGGGGATGTGCCGACGCGGCATTGGTTCCGCTTAGGGCGGGCTGCAACCCCCATTGGCAAAGGGGCGGCGCTGATTTCATGGTCAGGTTCGATGTTCGAATATTTGATGCCGTCATTAGTGATGCGGGCACCTGCAGGGAGCTTATTAGAGCAAACCAATCAATTAGTGGTTGAGCGGCAACAGGCTTATGGGCGTAGCTTGAATATCCCGTGGGGGATCTCTGAGTCGGCATACAGCGCGCGCGATATCGAGTTTACCTATCAATATTCTAATTTTGGTGTGCCGGGGCTTGGGTTAAAACGCGGCTTATCAGAAAACACGGTCATCGCGCCTTATGCAACAGGGTTGGCAACCATGATTGACCCTCACGGCGCACTGCAAAACTATGAGCGGCTGGCCGATATGGGGGCGCTGGGGCGTTACGGTTTTTATGAGGCGCTGGACTTTACGCGCTCCCGATTGCCGGAAAACGAGCCGGTGGTGATGGTGCGCAACTATATGGCGCACCATCAGGGGATGACCATTGTGGCTATCGCCAATACTGTGCAGCAGGGGCGGATGCGTAATCGCTTCCATCATGAGCCGATGATTCAGGCCTGCGAGTTATTGTTACAAGAGCGCATGCCGCGCAATGTGGCCATTGCCTACCCACGTACCGAGGAAGTGTTGCTATCAGCGGTGGCGGACAGCGCGTTGCCGACAGTGCGTCGCCTGTCTTCGCCGGTTATCGGGCCGCCGGTCACTCATCTATTATCCAATGGGCGTTATGCTGTGATGTTGACCACCGCGGGGGCCGGTTATAGCCGCTGGTTGGATGTTGCCGTCACCCGCTGGCGAGAAGATGCTACCTGTGATGATTACGGTTCCTTTATTTTCCTGCGCGATTTGCGCAGTGGCCGCAGTTGGTCGGCAGGGGCACAGTTGGCCGCCAGTGATAATGCGCATCGCGAGGTGATTTTTGGTGAGGATCATGCTGAGTTTATCTGCCATGATGGCACTCTCACCAGCACCATGAATGTCCTGATTTCCAGCGAGGATGATGGCGAAGTTCGTCGCGTTTCATTGCTAAACACCGGTCGCCGTGCTCGCGAGATTGAACTGACCTCTTATGCCGAAGTGGTGCTTGCGGCAGCCTCGGCCGACAATGCGCATCCGGCATTCGCCAAAATGTTTGTCGTGACCGAGTTTTTACCTGAACTGGGGGCCTTAATTGCAACGCGTCGGCCTCGGACGGCGCAAGAGCCTCAGGTCTGGGCGGCGCATTTTGCGGTGGCTGATGGCTTGCCGATGTCTGCATTGCAATATGAATCGGACCGGGCAAAATTTATTGGCCGTGGTAATCGGGTTGCCACCTCAACAGCACTACAAGCAGGGGAGGCGCTGTCAAATACGGTGGGGACAGTGCTCGATCCGATATTCTCGTTGCGCCAAAGCTTACTGATTCCAGCCGGTAAGACTATCACGGTCTCTTTCTGGACACTGATTGCCTCTTCAAAAGAAGATTTGCTGGATATGGTGGATAAACACCGTGACCGTAGCGCGTATGATCGTGCTAAAACGCTGGCCTGGACTCAGGCTCAGGTGCAATTGCGCCATCTGGAAATTAAAGCGGAAGAAGCCGCTGATTTTCAGCAACTGGCTGCGCCGATTTTGTATGCCGATGCCCGCTTCCGCTCACCGTCCACAACTATCATGCGGGGCGCGGGAGTTCAGTCAATGTTGTGGTCGCAATCAATCTCCGGCGATTTACCGATAGTCTTACTGCGGATTGAAGATATCGAAGACATTGAGCAAGTGCGGCAATTACTGCGCGCTCATGAATACTGGCGCATGAAACGTCTGGCTGTTGATCTGGTTATCATCAACGAGCGAGCCTCTTCGTATGTACAGGATTTGCAAATCGCCATTGAAACTGCGGTGCGCAGCAGCCAATCGCGCCCTCGTTTTGGCGATGAACTTCGCCAGGGTTCTGCCTATGCTTTGCGAGCTGATCTGATGAGTGCCGAAACACGCGCATTATTGCGCTCTGTCGCGCGAGTGGTGCTCTCCGCCCGTTATGGCACATTGGGCAATCAACTGAATCATCTATTATTCACGCAGGATAAAAAGGGGGTTCCGACAGCTAAAAAATTATTCACATCTGATAAACGATTGATTGATCATGATAAAAAATCAGGATTTCCTCTGGTTAAATCAGCCAATTCACAGATAACAGCACAATTGTCGCTTGCGAAAACAGTATTACCGCAACCGGATAATTTGGAGTTTTTTAATGGGTTGGGTGGCTTTGGTCAACAGGGGCGGGAATATGTTACCTGCATCAATGACGGGGAAAATACACCGGCACCCTGGATTAATGTTATTGCCAATCAGGCCTTTGGTTTCCAAGTTTCCACTATCGGCAGTGGTTATACCTGGGCTGAAAATAGTCGGGAAAACCAGATAACGCCATGGCTAAATGATCCGGTTATTGATTCATCTGGTGAATGCCTATATTTGCGTGATGAAGATTCCGGTCAACTGTGGAGCCCAACGGCACACCCCATCCGTGATGGTGGCACTTACATTGCTCGGCATGGTCATGGCTACAGCCGATTTGAGCATCAGGCGCACGGTATTGGTATGGCGCTGCTGCAATATGTGCCGCTGGCTGACCCGATTAAGATCTCTCGTCTGACATTACATAATATGTCAGATAAACCCCGGCGTATCTCAGTAACGGCCTACGCCGAGTGGGTATTGGCGACATCGCGCGGTGCCACAGGGCCATTTATTATCACCGAAATGGATGAGCCAACCGGGGCGATGTTGGCGCGGAATCCATGGAGTACCGCCTTCCCCGGCAGAATTTCTTTTTCCGACCTTAATGGGCAGCAGACTCGCTGGACCGCTGACCGCAGCGAGTTCCTCGGCCATTATGGCAATAGTGCTGCGCCATTTTCACTGTTAGCAAAAATACCGCTATCGGGTGTGACAGGGGCGGGATTCGATCCCTGTAGTGCACTACAGCAAACCCTTGAACTGGCCGCCGGTGAGCAGGTTGAAGTGGTGTGGTTCATCGGGCAGAGCCCTTCTGTGAGTGAAGCGCAGGTGTTGATTATGCGCTACCGCGCTGCCAATCTGGATGCCGTGTTGACGGAAGTCACTGATTACTGGCATACGGTGTTAGAGGCGGTTCAGGTGAAAACCCCGGACAGGCAAATGGATATCATGCTTAATGGTTGGCTGCTGTATCAAACATTGGCATGCCGGGTCTGGGCGCGGTCGGCGTTTTATCAGGCCAGTGGCGCTTATGGTTTTCGTGACCAATTACAAGATGGCATGGCGCTGACCTTTGCTCAGCCGGAGACCACTCGCCACCATCTGCTACGTGCGGCCGGGCGACAATTTATTGAAGGCGATGTTCAGCACTGGTGGTTACCACATTCAGGGCAGGGAGTGCGCACCCGAATCTCTGATGACCGGGTGTGGCTCTCTTATGCGACAGCCACTTATATTCTTGCCAGCGGTGACGGCGCGGTACTGGATGAAATTGTACCCTTCCTCGAAGGGCCGATATTGCATCCGGGCGAACACGATGCCTTTTTCCAGCCATTGGTGGCGCAAGAAACCGCCTCACTGTTTGAACACTGCGCCAAAGGATTGGATCAATGTATTGAGCTGACGGGAGAGCTGGGTCTACCATTGATGGGAACGGGCGACTGGAATGATGGGATGAACCGGGTGGGTGAGGAAGGAAAAGGTGAAAGTGTCTGGCTAGGGTGGTTGCTGGTGGCGACACTGAAAATGTTTATTCCGCTGGCGAAACAGCGTGATCCGCAGCGGGCCAGCCAATGGCAACACCATCTTACAGGCTTAATTGCAGCATTGGAGCGAGAGGCGTGGGATGGTGAGTGGTATCGACGTGCCACCTTTGATAACGGCAGTTGGTTGGGGTCTAAAGAGTGCGAAGAGTGCCGCATAGATTCTATTGCTCAATCATGGGCGGTGTTATCAGGAGCGGCAGATCCGCAGCGGGCAGTGCAGGCGATGACCTCGCTGGAGCATCATCTTATTCGCCCTAACGATGGCATGGTGTTGTTGTTCACTCCACCGTTCGATAAAACCCCTGACGACCCCGGTTACATTAAAGGCTATCCACCGGGATTACGGGAAAATGGCGGCCAATACAGCCATGCTGCGATGTGGGTGATTTTTGCCTTTGCTGAGTTAGGGGAGGGGGATAAAGCCCGTGATTTATTTGCATCACTTAATCCGATAAATCATGGGAATACCCCGGCGGGGATCGCGCGTTATAAAGTTGAACCTTATGTGGTCGCCGCCGATGTTTATTCAGTCGCACCTCACGTTGGGCGCGGTGGTTGGACGTGGTATACCGGCTCAGCAGGTTGGATGCATCGCGCGGGTATTGAAGGCATTCTGGGTATTCGGCGAGAAGGGAACGAGTTAGTCATTAATCCTTGTATTCCAGCCAGTTGGCCAGGGTTTGAAGCGACCATTAACCTTGCCAACACCCGCTATGCCATTCGTGTTGAAAGCCCGGCTCAGCGCTGTCAGGGGATCAGTTCTGCGACATTAAATGGCTCGCCTATCTTCTCTCAACCTGATGGGCTGCGGGTAGCGCTGGAGGGGGGAGAGTACGAACTGATTATTATTTTGTAGGGGGTATCCACTGAGTCGAGATAGGCATGAGCGTTTAAAGTAAAGAGTCAATCAGCGCTATCTCGACTTAACAAAATAAAAGCTGAAAAATATGTTGAATTATCATGCAACTGCCCCAATATTATAAGCTGAACAATAAGGAGGATTAAGTATGGGGATCAGTGAGGAAGAGAGTATCCGCCGTTTGACTGATGAGAAAAGCTCTATTGGTCATTCGGCTAAATGGGTAGCAATTATCTCTGCTGTCTATTTCATTATTATGCTGTTTTATCAGCATGAATTGGGGGTATTAACCTTGGCCGGTGGGATTTTTGTAGTGTCATTCTCAATCTGGATGAAGAAACGCCAGAAAGTGAAGTCTTACAAGGATCAACTGCAACAAATGGGTAATGACAAAATGGTTTAATCTAACGCCCCACTCCGATTA
Source organism: Yersinia sp. LJYL362 (assembly GCF_048323875.1). NCBI lineage: Bacteria > Pseudomonadati > Pseudomonadota > Gammaproteobacteria > Enterobacterales > Yersiniaceae > Yersinia > Yersinia sp. LJYL362. Next base: position 712 of record NZ_JBLWEX010000123.1, on the reverse strand, counting down.
GACTGATTTATCAGAGGAACAGCAGGTTGATGAACTGTTCGTCCGATTTTCAGCTTTTTATCTATTTTCGTTTGCGGACCTGCAAGCGCATCCTTAATATTGCCTTTATCTCTATTATGATTTGTCAGTCGGTTGTAGCGATTTGGACATATTAAACCCCGTTATCACAAATTCCATTTGCTCATATAATCTCTTCGCCTGTGGGTTATCCGCCGCGACGCGGAGCTTTATTTCAAATATATCTTGAGCCACCAGCAATTTTTCCAACTCTTGTAAACAGGCCGAGCCATATCCTTTGCGCTGACACTGCGGCAGCACATAAAAATCTTTAATAAAGGCAGCGCTATCATTTTCGCCTAAACCAAACCATAAATAGCCCACCAGTTGGCTATCTTGGCCGATATTGTTTTTATTTTCGATGCAATACAAATGATCGTCAGGGCTATTAATCCCCTTTGGTAGATAGCTATCAAAGCTATGGGTGGCATGAGCGATGGCCTGTTCGCTGCTATAACCACTGTTGGACGATAAATCTTGCGCATATTCGGTAATAAATAAATTCCTATAGTCGCTAAGTTCCGCAGTACGCATCTCTCTGAGTACGATCATGATGTTTCCCTAATGTAAACGCGCTATTGTGATTGTTCAGTTTTGGGTAGAGTAGATTTAATTCGGAAGAAACATTTTAACGCTTTTTAGGTAATAAGGTAGA
>NZ_JBLWEX010000122.1:0-10999 GCF_048323875.1 Yersinia sp. LJYL362 | reverse complement strand
ACGATACGATAAAAGAGAATTATATTGCGGCTTATCGCTGTGCCGGGAAAATTCAGCAACATATTAAATTGCAGTATCAGCAGGATTTGAGTAAAGAAGAGCTGATGTTTTTGACTATTCATATTGAACGGGTTCGTCGGGAATGTTCTAACTTGCCCGATTAAACAATGAGTAACAGCGATTTAGAATAAAGGATTGTGACTGCCAAGGGCAGGCAAAACCTGAATATGTTGGTACCGCTGATGGCGGTGCAGAGCATATTCAGGTTTTTTTTTGCCCGAGCTTAATGAATTGAATAGGTATTTATTCATATAAATCATCGTGCTATCCAAGGAGAACACTATGCAATACACAGCGGTCGCCAGCGAGATCCTCGCCGGGGTGGGAGGGAAGAGCAATATTAGCAGTGTTGTACACTGTGCTACTCGTTTGCGCTTTAAACTCAAGGATACTACGCGGGCAGATGCACAAATGCTGAAACAAAACCCGGGCATCATTATGGTGGTGGAGAGTGGTGGACAGTTCCAGGTGGTTATTGGAAACCACGTCAGCGAGGTCTATCAGGAATTATTGCAGCAAGCGGGTTTATCAGATGGCGATGAACAGGAGCGCCAGCCGAGCCGACACAAAGAGGGTTTACTGAGTCGCTGTATTGATATTATTTCGGGCATTTTCACTCCCTTACTCGGGATCATGGCAGCCTCCGGTATTCTTAAGGGTTTCCTGGCACTCAGTGTGGTGTGCGGCTGGTTACTGCCGACCAGCGGCAGTTATATGATTTTATTCGCTGCCAGCGACTCTCTGTTCTATTTCTTCCCACTAGTGTTAGGTTATACCGCGGGTAAGAAATTTGGTGGCAATCCGTTTATTACCTTGGCGATTGGTGGTGCTTTAGTCCATCCTCTGATGCTGGCTGCATTTAATGCCACTGGGCAACCTGGTGCTGCGACCCTCTATTTCCTTGGCCTTCCGGTCACTTTTATTAATTACACGTCGTCCGTTATTCCTATCATATTAGCGGCCTGGGTCAGTTGTTGGTTAGAAAAAAGGTTTAATCGCATTTTACACAGCAGTATTAAAAACTTTTTTACCCCGTTGTTGTGTTTGGCGATTACGGTTCCTGCCACATTCTTATTGATTGGTCCGCTAGCGACCTGGCTGAGCCATTTATTAGCAGAAGGTTTTCAAATTATTTATTCCGCAGCCCCGCCGGTGGCGGGTGGTGTATTAGCCGGAATATGGCAGATATGCGTCATTTTTGGCCTGCATTGGGGCTTGGTTCCATTAATGATTAATAACCTGAGTGTATTGGGCTATGACGCCATGTTGCCTCTGCTATTACCGGCAGTGATGGGGCAGGTGGGGGCGACACTCGGAGTCTTTTTACGAACTCGTGATGCAAAAATGAAAGTATTGGCCGGTTCGGCATTTACTGCCGGCATATTTGGTATTACTGAGCCTGCCGTTTACGGCGTGACATTACCATCGAAAAAACCTTTTGTATTCGGCTGTGTCGGAGGCGCAATTGGGGGCGTTATAGTCGGTTATAGTCAGACTCATGTTTATTCATTCGGTCTGGCCAGCATTTTTTCGTTTGCCCAGATAATTCCAACCACCGGCATTGATGCCAGCGTATGGGGCGCAATTATCGGTACCCTGACGGCATTCATTTTTGCCGCAATGGGCACCTTCTTCTTTGGCCTGCCGATCCCCATTACGCCGCCAGAAATTGAACGCTCAGTTCAAAATTCATCTATCACCGAGGATCATAGTGGCCTTGGCGAAGTGATATTCAGCCCCATCAGCGGCGAATTACAGGCATTAACTCATGTTGGCGACACTATTTTTGCCAGCGGCTTGTTGGGGGCGGGAATCGCCATTATTCCGCAACAAGGCAGGGTTGTTTCACCGGTTAAGGGTGTGGTGGCTTCGTTATTTAAAACTCACCATGCAATAGGCATTGAATCCGATGCCGGTACCGAAATTCTTATTCACGTCGGCATTGATACCGTCAAACTCGAAGGTCAATATTTTACCGCGCATGCCCATGTGGGGGATCGAGTTAATGCAGGGGATCTGCTGTTGGAGTTTGATTGTGCAGCGATTATTGCTGCTGGTTATGACCTGACAACACCGGTCATTATTAGCAATAGTGAAGATTATCAGGATGTTTTATACGCCAAAGGAACATTGATTACAGAGCAAGCACCGTTATTAACCGTGATTCGTTAATACTGACTCAGGAGAAAACAGATGAAACATGCATTTCCAGACAACTTCCTTTGGGGCGGGGCTATTGCCGCTAATCAGGTTGAAGGAGCTTATCTTACTGATGGAAAAGGGCTATCTACCTCGGATTTACAGCCATACGGTATCTTCGGTGATATTGTTCCCCGGGTGAAGGGCGACAGTTATGTCAAAGATGTGGCTATCGATTTTTATCACCGCTACCCGCAAGATATTGCACTATTTGCCGAGATGGGTTTTAAATGCCTGCGCATTTCCATTGCCTGGACACGTATTTTTCCGCAGGGCGATGAGGCGCAGCCGAATGAAGCCGGCCTGGCATTCTATGATCGCTTATTTGATGAAATGGAGAAATACAATATTACGCCACTGGTGACGCTATCTCATTATGAAATGCCTTATGGTCTGGTGAAGAATTATGGTGGGTGGGGAAATCGCAAAACAATCGGTTTCTTTGAGCATTATGCCCGCACGGTATTTCAGCGTTATCAGCATAAGGTCAAATTATGGCTGACATTTAACGAAATAAATATGTCACTGCATGCACCTTTTACTGGCGTCGGGTTAGAAAAGGAGAGCAGCAAAAGTGAGGTATATCAGGCAATTCATCACCAATTAGTTGCCAGTGCCAAAACGGTTGCTGCTTTGCATCAAATTATTCCTGATGGCCGTATCGGTAATATGTTGTTAGGCGGTTTAATGTATCCGTTAACCTGCAAACCTGCCGATGTGCTGGAAACGCTACAGCAAAATCGTGAATGGCTATTCTTTGGCGATGTACAGGTGCGCGGCTATTATCCTTCTTACATGGCCCGTTATTTTAAGCAGCACGATATTAGTATTGAAATTACGGCGGAAGATAAACAGACACTAAAAGAAACCGTCGATTTTATCTCCTTCAGTTATTACATGAGCGGTTGTGTGACTGCTGATGAAGAATTAAATCATCAGGCCAGAGGTAATATCCTGAGCATGGTACAAAACCCGCATCTTGCCAGTTCAGAATGGGGATGGCAGATAGACCCCGATGGATTGCGTATTTTGCTAAATGAACTGTGGGATCGTTATCAAAAACCCCTGTTTATTGTTGAGAATGGTTTGGGCGCAAAAGATAAACCGGATGCGAATGGAAATATTGAAGATGATTACCGCATCGGCTACCTCAATGACCATTTAGTTCAAGTTAGCGAGGCTATTGAAGATGGCGTAGAGGTGATGGGATACACCAGTTGGGGGCCGATTGATTTGGTGAGCGCTTCAAAAGCTGAATTATCCAAGCGCTACGGTTTTATTTATGTTGATCGTGATGATAGTGGTAACGGCACTTTAGAACGTCGCCGTAAGAAGAGCTTCTATTGGTATCGGGATGTTATTCAGAGTCATGGCGCGACACTGAAACGTTAACGTATCTCTATTTAAAGCGCGGTGCTTTAACCCGCACCGCGTAAACTGCTATTATATATCAATACTCTTCAAAGCCTTACCACGCAGGGAATGAGTGCGATGTTAAATATGAGAAGCCGATTTGAGCGTAATAATCTCTTCGGGGAGAAAAATATCCATGCTGTTTTTGAAGTTAGCCTACTGCTAAAAGCGATATTGGCTATTCTGGAGATTGCTGCGGGTATTTTAACTTTTTTTGTTACCCCTCAGCTTTTATTGAATATATTGCATCGCATCACACAAGTGGAATTTATTCAAGATCGTGGCGATATGATTGCCAATTATTTGTTGCATGCTGCTCAAAGCCTGTCCATCAGCAGTCTGCATTTCGCCGCATTTTATTTATTAATTCACGGGATTGTTAAGTTATGGGTCATTATTGGATTGTGGCGCAAAAAACTGGGGTATTACCCTGCGGCAATAGTCATTTTTAGCTTATTTATTATCTATCAACTTTATCGTTATACCTTCACTCATTCTATTATGCTGATTTTAATCACTATTCTTGACTTGGTGGTTGTCGTATTGACAGTGCTGGAGTATCGGCAATTGCGACAGGAACAAAAAAGACTCCAAGCGAAGCCTTTGTGATGCTGATAACAGTCATATTTTGCTATCAGCGGCGGGTTATCCCTTCATAAATTAAGCGCAGCCCAAACGCTCCCACAGCGACTCCGATAATACCGCTTAACAAGTGCTGAACCTTGCCATACGCGCGGCGTACTGCCGGGCGGGAGAATGCCATACTCAGCAATGACCGCCAGAGGACTGAGGCCACAACAATGCCGAGCCAGGCGACCATTTTGGCCCATGCTGGTGTGGTTGGGGTCAGGGTTATCGAGAAAATACTGATGAAAAACAGCACAGTTTGCGGGTTAGATAAATCAGTCAACAGCCCACGGCGGAAGAACACATACCAAGGGGTAATTGACGAAGTGGCGACGGCATCTATGCCCATGTGCAGTTCCTGACGATGGCGCAACATGTTGTAAGCATACCAAACCAGATACAAACCACCGCCTATCTTAATTGCCGAGAACAGTGCTCCCCCTTCAGCAATCAGTGCTGCCATGCCAAATAACCCCAATCCTGAATAAATCGCATCCCCTAAGGCTACACCCAACCCGGTGAGTAAACCTGCATTTTTGCCAGAACTGAGACTGGTTTGCACGACAACAAGTAAGTTAGCGCCGGGATTAATGAATGTGAGTACAAATAGCCCGATGGTCAATATGATGACGTGGATTTCATCCATTTGGTGCGGCTCCGATAGTCGTGATTGCAGTAGCATAAGGCCATCTGTGGGGGCAAACCGAGCATAAATCGTGCTTATTGCATTCAGTTAATAGAAATGTGCTGTCAGTCACTCAGCAAAAATATGGGCCTGACCCACGATTGTCAAATCAACCATTAAGCCAACATTGAGCCCTTCGCGACTGATGGTTTTGATTTCTACGATTTCGTCGTGCTCGATAATTGATAACGTGAGCGTTGAAATAAAGCCCGCAAAATCAATGCTGATAATCTTAGCCAGGCAGTTAGTCGGGTAGTGGTGAGCGGTGGGCAGTGGCGTGATAGTCACTTGCTCGGGGCGCAGCATAATGCGTGCTTGCCCATGGCGTATTGCATCATCAATCTTGACTCGACCTAGCGCGCAGTCGGCCCACCCAGCCGCAATGTTGGCGGAAAGAATCAGCGTTTCCCCCAGGAATGTCGCGGTCGGCTCATCAATCGGTCTGAGATAAAGCTCTTGCGGTGGGCCAACATGAGCCAGCTTGCCCGCGCGCATCACCGCGACCTGATCGGCAAAAGACAGCGCTTCGCTTTGGTCGTGCGTGACTAAAATGGAGGCGATATTGGCTTGCGACAGCAGTTCAGCCACCGCTTTACGGGTAGATGCGCGCAAGGCGGTATCCAGCGCTGAAAAGGGTTCATCCAATAACATCAATACCGGGCTTTGCGCCAATGCTCTGGCGAGTGCGACACGTTGTTGCTGACCGCCGGATATTTCATGGGGCCAAAGTTGTGCTAATCGCCGGTCCAGTGCCACCATTTCCATCAATTCATCAACTCGCCGAGCTTTATCTTGCTTGCTGCCTTTTAGCCCATAAGCGATGTTGCCCGCTACGGTAAAATGTGGAAACAGTGCACCATCTTGCGGGACAAATCCAATCCCTCGTTTATGTGCCGGCACCTGGATTGAGTGATCAAATAGCGGATTCCCTTGCAAAATCACCTTGCCACTATCCGGCGTTTCGAAACCGGCAATAATACGCAGCAATGTGGTTTTACCCGAACCCGATGGCCCGACAATCGCAGTGCGGCTACCCGCCGTAACCTGTAAATCAATACCGTCTAAAACCTGGACCGATTGGTAAGATTTACCGATTTGTTGAAGTTCAAGCGTGCTCATAATCCTGCCGTACGTTGAGATTGAGAATAAAGGAGCCAGGTGAGTGGCAGGGAGAGCGCCACCATGAGCAGGGCGTAAGGTGATGCTGCCACGTAATCTATTTCGCTGGTCAATGCCCAGAACCCCGTCGCCAATGTGCGGGTGCCATTAGGGGCCAATAGCAAGGTGGCGGTCAATTCATTAGATATCGCCAGAAATACCAAGGCGGCACCCGCCGCAGCGCCGGGAGCCGCCAACCGCATGGTGGTGCTCCAGATAGCTTGAGTGGGCGTTTTCCCCAAACTGCGCGCCACGTTTTCCAACTCGACCGGCGCGGTCGCAATACCGGCCCGTAAACTGATTAAAGCGCGTGGCGTAAACATCAATAAATAGGCCAGTAAAAGAGTGAATTCAGTTTGATACAGCGGTCGTGCAATGCGGATGGTGATGGTTACCAGCGCCAGCGCGACCACAATACCGGGCAGCGAACTGGTGACATAATTACAGCCCTCCATGACTCGGTGCAAACGGCCCGGATAGCGCACGGATAACCAAGCCATCGGTATGGCACACAAGGTGATCATCACGGCACCGCTCAGTGCCAGTGCCAGCGTTTGTTTCAATGCGGGTAGCAGGTCAGCATTCAACCATACATCAATGCCACCAATATAAAGCCAACGGATGAGGGTGATAAAAGGCACACCGAGCGAGAGGGCCGTCATCGCCAGTGGTAACAGCAGACTCCACAGGGTGAGGGCGGTTCCCATTGAATAAGCGGTTTGTCTGCGCGCGCTACCCGAACCCACACGCGCGTAGCGGTTATAGCCACGGCTGGTGGCTTCGATTAATAATAATCCCAGGCAACATAACGCCAGAACGCCCGCTAACATATTGGCCGCCGGGCCATTAAATGTGGATTGGAATTGATCAAAAATAGCTGTGGTAAAGGTATCGAAACGGATCATGGCGTATAGCCCATATTCTGCTAATAAATGCAGTGCAATCAGTATCGAACCACCCCAAACGGCTAATTTTAATTGTGGCAATACTACCCGGAAAAATACTGCGCCAGGTGTGCTACCCAGTGAGGCGGCGGCATCTTCAAGGCCGGGATCAAGGCGGCGCAATACCGCGGAGGCGGGCAGATAAATAAAAGGGAAATAGGCAATGACGGAGATAAATACCCCCGCGCCAAGCCCGTGCATTGAGGGCACCAAGCTTATCCAGGCATAACTTTGCACAAAAGCAGGGACTGCCAGTGGCGCGATAGCCAGCAGCGACCAAATTCGCCTGCCAGGTAGAGCGGTGCGTTCGGTGAGCCAGGCCAACGCCACACCAATAATGGCGCATAGGGGTAAGGTGATCGCCACCAGTAATGCGGTGTTAAGCAGTAACTCCCCGACGCGAGGGCGAAAAACCAGAGCTTTTACTGTTGGCCAGCCGGTATCAATGGCAATGCCAATAACAAACCCCAGCGGCAACAGGGAAAGTAATGAAAACATCACAGCAATAACCACAATCCCAGAGCCGGGGCGGCGGCTATATTGCCGTTGAGCTGCCTGAGTCAGCGGCATTGGGATAACATCGGGGTTTACATTGGCCATAATCGTCAAGGCACTCGGCGTGTTAATGCCCGTCGGGTCAGAAACGCGACGGGCTAAAAATACAGATTATCAGCAGGTTGGCTGTATTACAGCAAGCCAGCTTCTGTCATCAACTCAACCACTTTCTTGCTGTTCAGTTTAGACGGTTCTACTTTGGGTGCATCCAGATCTTTCAGTGGTACCAATTTAGGGTTGGATGCGGCATCGACACCCACAGCGTATTCAAATGCATTATTGGTGCGCAAGATATCCTGACCGGATTTACTAGTTATCCATTTCATGAATTCCTGGGCTTCTTTCGGATGCTTGCTCGACGCCAACACCCCGCCACCAGATATACTCACAAAAGCACCCGGGTCTTGATGTTTGAAGTAATGCAGTTGAGTTTTACCGCTGTTCTCACCGGTTTTGGCTTGATCAACAAAGCGGTAATAGTGATAGATAACCCCACCATCAATTTGGCCAGCATTCACCGCTTTCATCACCGTGCTATTACCTTTATAAGCGGTAAAGTTGGTTTTCATGGCCTTTAACCACTCCAACGTGGCTTTTTCGCCTTTCAGTTCCAGCATGGCGCTAACAATGGCCTGGAAGTCAGCCCCAGACGGTGATGCAGCCCAACGGCCTTTCCACTCAGGTTTGGCTAAATCCATGATCGACTTAGGTAACTCAGCTTCACTGATTTTTTCCGGATTATAGACAAAAACGGTACTGCGGGCGGCAATGCCGGTCCAGCGGCCATGTTCAGGGCGATACTCTTTCGCCACCTGAGCTTGTGTTGCGGCATCCAATGGCGCGAACAATTTGGCATTATCGACCAGCACCATTGCCGGGGAGTTTTCAGTCAGGAAAACGTCTGCAGGCGATGCGCTGCCTTCCTGAACCAACTGATTACCTAACTCGCTATCCCCGCCATTGCGCAGGGTCACCTTGATACCGGTATCTTTGGTAAAGCCGTCAACCCAGGATTTCACCAGATTTTCGTGTTGGGCGTTATACACCACAATACCTTCATCATTGGATGCTGCATTGGCGGAAAACGCCAGCATCATAGAGGAAGCCAAGAGAGCGATAGGGCCAAGAGAGGATAAACGTAACTTCATAAAGACATCCTTTAACAGGTCAAAGAAGAAAACGAAATTGTTAGGTAACGGCAAAACTCCACAATTGTATAGAAAGAAATTAACAATGATAGTGAAAATCATTCGCATTATTTGCTACGAAATGTTTCACTGATGTTGCTATAATTCCTTATTGTTCAAGGGGTTTAGTGCGTTTTTTTCTAATAAATTAAGGGCGGCGAGCCGGATTTCTTGATCAATTACTGCGGAGCATCCCGCATTTTCCTGTTTGTTCGTCACAGACAATGCCTTAACATGGCTATTACTTTTTGGCATGGTTTATGGATATACGATGCGTCACTTAGCAGTCATTCTTTCCTCACTCATTTTGCTTTCCGCCTGTAGCAGCAAGCCGACGCCTCCTGTTGCTGCGACGCCGTCAGATAGCCTGACACAAAGTGGTTTTTTACTGGAACCACAACATGTGGGTCACGTGCCAGACGGTGATTTTGCCTATAATGCGGATACCGCCCGTTTTGTTGACAAAATGGTGAGTGAGCATGGTTTTGAGCGTCAGCAACTGCATGATGTATTAGCGCAAACTAAAAAACTGGATTTTGTTATCCGGTTGATGGATAAGCAAGCGCCGACCTCTGGCCGGCCATCCGGGCCAAATGGTGCCTGGAACCGCTACCGCAACCAATTTATTACGCCAGATAATGTGCAAAATGGTGTGAATTTCTGGAATCAACATGAAGATGCCCTGCAACGTGCTTATGAGGTCTACGGGGTTCCACCAGAAATTATCGTTGGCATCATTGGCGTTGAAACACGCTGGGGCAGAGTGATGGGTAAGACTCGTATCATTGATGCGCTGGCAACACTCTCCTTTGCTTATCCGCGCCGCGCCGAGTATTTTTCTGGTGAGCTGGAAACCTTCTTACTGATGGCGCGAGCCGAGGGCAATGACCCACTCAGTCTGCGCGGTTCCTATGCCGGGGCTATGGGTTATGGTCAATTTATGCCCTCGTCATTTAAAGATTATGCTGTTGATTTTAATGGTAATGGTCATATCAATTTGTGGGATCCGGAGGATGCCATCGGCAGTGTGGCGAATTACTTCAAAGCCCACGGCTGGACCAAAGGGGCGGCCGTGGCAATACCGGCAAATGGGCAAGCGCCGAGTCTCGACAATGGCTTTAAGACCAAATACCCCATCTCGACATTATCTGCCGTAGGGCTAAGCCCGACCGGCTCGCTGGGCGACTATCAGGAAGCCAGCTTGTTGCGCCTGGATGTCGGCACGGGTTATCAATATTGGTATGGTTTGCCAAACTTCTACACCATTACCCGCTACAACCACAGTACCCATTACGCGATGGCGGTGTGGCAGTTGGGTGAGGCGGTCGGCCGGGCGCGTCGGAGTTAATGACTAACTGAGCAGATATAACAATCAGACAGCGGGCAAACCCCAACGACTCGATCTTACAAGGTGAAGACAGGTAGAAGAGTAAAGCGTCCGCGCCAGGGACGGCGCGGCTCGAGCCCCCAGGGATGGGTTGACGGCGTCTTTACGATCTACCTGTTTTCACCTCAACGGGCACTTTCTCATTAAGCTGAAGGGCCGCGTTATGCAGCCCTTCAGACTAATCACAGCAGATGAGAAATATCATCCGGATGAACCGATGGTGGAGACTGACGCCAACCGCGCGTTAGCCACAGCAGGTAAATAAAACCTGCCAGTAACCACAGCAAGCCCACCTCTAGCGCGCGCTGTTCAAGATGAACCCACAACCACACTGACATCACAAACCCCATCATTGGCAACAGCCCGTATTTAAACATGGCTGAAACACCACGACGTTTCTCATTGAAAATAAAGTGTTTTATAACGCTCAAATTCACAAAGGTGAACGCACCGAGCGCTCCGAAGCTTATCATCGACACCACTAAATTAAGATCAAGGAACAGCGCCAGCAGCGAGATGGTCGCCACGAACAAAATAGCGCGCCACGGCGTATGGAACTTGCGATGCAGGTGGAAAAACACTTTGCGCGGCAGTACCCCTTCACGGCCCATGGCATAGAAGATGCGCGACACACTGGTCTGTGCGGTCATCGCCGAAGCATAAACGCCCGTCAGATAAGTGGCCATAAAGAAGTTATACATCCACTTACCGCCGACATGCTCGGAGATAATCAGGCTGGCGGTGTCCTGATAAGGGATTAATGATTTCCAGTCTGGATAAGCCA
>NZ_JBLWEX010000121.1:0-10990 GCF_048323875.1 Yersinia sp. LJYL362 | reverse complement strand
AATCCAAACGATATGATGCCAGTGTATTCTCTGCCAGATTCCGCTCCAGCCACAGGGCATCAAGAAACTGTTCAATCAGCGGGTTATTTTGCTGTTGCATGACTGTTTCTCTCTTTGATTGGATGGGCAGCCATTATGCCTGATGACAGGACAAATCTGGTACACTCGATGCTATTCCTTATTAGTAATGCTATGGCTATACATCATGAAGATTGGTCTCTTTTACGGCTCCAGCACCTGCTATACCGAAATGGTGGCAGAAAAAATACGCGACATCCTCGGCGAAGATCTGGTTGATTTACATAACTTAAAAGATGTCAGCCCTCGCCTGATGGAAGAATATTCCATTCTGATTCTGGGAATCCCTACCTGGGATTTCGGCGAATTACAGGAAGATTGGGAAGCCGTTTGGCCACAATTAACACAGCTTAATCTCAAGGGAAAGATTGTCGCTATGTATGGTATGGGCGATCAATTCGGTTATAGCGAATGGTTCCTTGATGCTCTTGGCATGCTGCATGACCATATTGCGCCGCTGGGGGTGAAATTTATTGGTTTTTGGCCAACAGATGGGTTTGAGTTTACCAGCCCGAAACCGCTCAGTGCTGACGGTAAACACTTTGTGGGGTTGGCGTTAGATGAGGTTAATCAATACGATTTGAGTGAAGAGCGCATCGAACAGTGGTGTGATCAAATTCTGCTTGAGATGGATGCCCTGCTTTAATCGAATAAACGGGCACCCACAGTGCCCGTTTGCTATACCCGTTTTCACTGGCGCTATTTTACTTCCATAACCGGAACGAGTCTTGCGCACCGCCCTCAGTCGTGGCGACGTCGCCCGATATCACTTCGGCTTTCCCATCGCTATCCGTTGATTCTTCGTCTTTCTGACCAGAAAAACGTTGTGGGGAAGCCACCTGATACCAGTCTAACCGCCGGGTCAGTAACATAACCGCCGCGAGAATAATAAACAGTAAACCCGCACCTAATAACAAAGCATTGTCTTCTGATTGCAATAGTCCAAACAATACGCCGTACAGCAGTAATAGTCCGCTTGCAAATAATGCGCCACGCAACCACCCGCCTAGCACTGCACTTAAATAGATGGCAATCAACATACTGCAACTCAAACTGGCGATAATATAAGCCAGCGTGAACCCTAAATGTTCAGAGAACGCCAGTAACATAAGGTAGAACAAAACCAATGCTGCGCCCACCAGCAGATACTGAATAGGGTGTACACGCAATGACGTCAGGCTCTCGAACAGGAAGAAGCTGAAAAAGGTTAAGCCAATAAATAGAATGGCATATTTAATGGCTCGCTCGGTTAGCTGATAGTGGTCGACTGGTTCAATCAAGCTGGTGGTGAACGCAGGTAGTTGGTCAAAATCAAAACGCACATTATCACCGGCAAAGTTGATATTCATGCTATTCGCCAGCCAGTTACTGCTCCAATGTGCACGGAAGCCTTTTTCATCTACTTTGCGTTGTAATGGCAAAAACTCACCGACAAAATTAGGATGCGGCCAGTTGCTCTGTAACGTCAGTTCACTGCTGCGCCCTACGGGCACAACTGAAAGACTGTTGGTGCCTGCCAGTGTCAGTTTAAAATTAACATCAAATTTGCCCTGGCGAACCTGCTCGATAGTCAGCGGTGCATGCACACCTTGCGCCGTGCGCCCCAGAAATGCCCCCGGTTCGAAATTAATTTTTGCATTGCCCAGACTTAACGGCGAAATCTGCTGGATCCCTCGCGAATCACTCAGTGCCAACACTAATGACGGCATGCCGATGGTGACACCTTCCCGATCTAAATCATCTAGCGAGGAAGATTCAAATTGACCGTGGAAATAGAGTTCCCCCTGATAGACCTGAGCCTGATAAATCCCCAATTGGCGAACTTCAACATCCGGCGCACCAGTGACTGCCATTACCTCCGGCAATAAATAGCGATGGCGGCTCACCCGTTGCCCCTGCTTCTTACCATCAACTTCAGTTTCAATCCATTCGCTGTAAGGCACGACAATCAGCGGGCCAAGGATCTTTTGCGCGCGGCTGGTGCTGTCACTGACTTTGTCGACCACACTTTGGCGATAGCCACTGCGTTCATTGATAACATTCAGCAGCATTTCTTTCGGAATCATCATCAAAAGAATGAGTCCCAATAGCGCGGCTATTTTCCAAAACAGTACGGATTTGAACATGACGTGCTCTCCTTTAAGGTCAGGAGAGCAGCTTAAGCTCGTGAAGTGAAAGGAAAATGAGGTTATGTGAAGTGAAAGTGAAGTCAGCGACTTAAGTGATAGCTAGCGGTAAGGTCAAATGAGCGCACACCCCGTGCGGCTGGCGGTTTTCAAGGGAAACATTCCCTTGATGAATAGCGGCAACTTCGCGCACAAAATTCAGCCCCAATCCGGTACTTTTTGGGCTATTGACCCGCGCTAGCGAATAAAAACGGTCAAAAATCTTCTCTTTGGCATAATCCGGAATGCCACTGCCGGTATCTTCAACGGTAATCAAATATTCATCCGTTTGCCGGGTGCCCCTTACTGTCACTTCGCCACCTGAGGGAGTGAAATCCAGTGCATTATCAATCAGATTGGTTAACGCCTGACTCAGCAATAACCCGTCACCGGTTAATGTCGCGCTATCAGCACAGATTAACCGCAAGTTAATGCCTCGGCTGACTGCCTGAGCTTCTTTGGCTCCCATCGCTTGCTTGATGATGCTGCTTATTTCTATTGGGGACAGTTGCACGTCAACTCGACTTTCTAGTCGTGCCTGTATCAGCATCTTATCCACCAATTGCTGGATACGCGCACTTTGCTGCTCAATATTCATCAGAAAACGCTGAGCCGTAGCCGGCGGTGGAGATTCGCGTAATAGCTCGGCCGCGCCAGTAATCGCTGCCAGCGGGCTTTTCAACTCATGAGTCAGCGTGTGGACATATTGCTCAATATAAGCTTTGCCATCTAATTTAAGCCGCATGCTTTCCAGCGCTCGCGCCAAATCATTCAGTTCGCTGCTGCCCATCACGGGTAGCGCAACATTCTGCCCCTCGGCAACCCGTTCGGCATAATCGACCAGCTTGCCAATAGCCCGGTTGATCCACCAGACAAACCCCAAGCCAATTAGCAGAGCAATCCCCAGTAATACGCCACCCGCCAGCAAGATTTTACGCTCACTACGTTTGATTACCGGAGCCATAGAAATATTGGGTTTGCCCACACTGAGCACCCCAATAATCTTATTCTCGACCATAACCGGAGCGGCCACATACATCACCGAACTTTGTTCGTCGGCAGGATCGGTACGAGTGCTGCGTGCGCCATAATGACCACGTAGTGTCAGCCAGACATCATTCCAGCGCGAATAGTCTTGCCCGACGGCTTTACCGGATGAATCAAAGATCACCCGTCCCTCAGCGTCAGTCAGATAAACCCGGTATTCATTGCGATCCTTCCGGATACCTTCAATATTTGCACCGATTGGTCGCAGATTGAGTGAAGCAAAAGCTTGTGCCAACTGACCACCGGCGACTTTATTTTGCAACATATCCTGGCGGGCGAATTGCGCCAGCAAGGTGGCGGTATCGACCAATGTTCCTTCTGTCGCGCGCCGCACCCCGGGCTTAACTTCTTGCACGAAAATACGAATGACAAAATAACCGGCGATGGCGACTATCAGAAAATAGCCCAGCAACAAACGCACACCTATTTTCATCGGAAATGGCTCATGTTCGATACGTCAGGCTGTAACCCAGCCCACGATGGGTGCGGATTGGCGACTCTTCATCGTAAGTCATACGCAGCTTTGAGCGCAGAGTTTTGATATGGGTATCGACGGTACGATCCTGGCTCTCTTCTGCTTGCGCCCAGACAATATCCATCAATTGCTGGCGTGAAAAGACACGATCAGGTGCCAGTAATAAGGTTTTCAGTAGCAGATATTCATAGCGGGTGAGCCATAAAACCTGTTGATGATAAGTGACTCTCGCCCCCGCTTCGTCCAGAGTGAAATTGCCGAACTGATGCAAGGTGGCAGAAGTAGCCAAGGATTGAGATTTTTGCAGCCGCCGTAACACGGTGCGGACTCTGGCGCTCACCTCACGCGGTGAGAATGGTTTCGCGATATAGTCGTCAGCGCCGATTTCCAAGCCGACAATCCGATCCAGCTCTTCGCTACGCGCGGTTAAAAAAACCACAGGAAGTTCCGGTACTTGGGCCAATATACGGCGGCACAGGTCAAAACCGTTAATATCAGGTAAGCCCACGTCAACTATTGCCAGTGCTGGCGGGCCATTGGCCAAAGCAGCCAGAGCGGGTTCCCCCCGGTCAAACCACCGGAGGGTAAAACCTTCACTTTCCAAGGTATAAATTAAGGTGTCAGCGATACTCGGCTCATCTTCCACCAGCCAGATTAAGGGCTTCATTAATTAATACCTTCATCGGAGCCAAATGAATGGCGCAACAGGAGACACAATTGCCGCCATTCCTCTTCAGACATGCTGTCCGCCGCGAGCCATAAACGCTTACGGGTTGAGCGGTTGCTTGTCTGTTGTAAACTCAATAACACGCCATAACGGGTGATCCACGGCTGCTTAATGACGACCCACTCATGCCGTTTCCATAGCACTATATTGCCGGGTTTCAGCCTGATCTCACCTTGGCAAGACGTAATATTTTTCTGGCTGCGGATACACTCAAACACCACTAATGTCAGTAACACCAACCACAGCGCGGTATAGCCCTGAGGCCAAGGCGCAACCAGCGTCAGTGTGACCAGGACGCCATGAGCTAATAGAGAGAAGAGTTGAGTGTGCCAGGATATCCGCAGGTCACATCGCCACTGGGCCACGGGCTTTATTTCGTGTTTGAATCAGTTTGACCATTTGACGCAGCTCACTATCCTGCGGTTCCCCGTGATTCATCAACCAGTTAAATAAATCTGGATCATCACACTCAAGCAAACGGATAAAAACCTGTTTCTCGTTATCGCTCAAGCCATCATATTCATGTTCAAAAAACGGCATGATAGAGATATCCAGTTCACGCATACCCCGACGGCACGCCCAGTGAATACGGGCTTTATTATCGATTTCCATGTCCTGATTGACTCCTCAAAAAAAGGATACTGATAGGCTAAGGACGGGATTATGCTGTTTTTTCAATCATATTCAGCACTCCGCCATAGAATCTGTGGCTATTGTACCTCAGATATCGTCGAATTCAGATATTGAATAATAATGGTCATTCCGTGGAATTACTGCTTGCAAAGCTACCCGGCTATTTTACCATTGGAGCATCGGTTCACTGTGCCGCGCTGATAGGTACCACTTATCCGCAGGTGCTATTTATTTTAGGTAAACCATGGCTAATAACACTCCATTTGCTGCACAACCACTGGTCGCCTCTTCTGAGCTGCCACTAACATTAATCTCTCTTGATGACTGGGCGCTGGTGACGTTAACGGGCGCAGACCGCGTAAAATATCTGCAAGGGCAAGTCACGGCAGATATTGATGCACTGCCCGCAGATCAGCATGTGCTATGTGCCCACTGTGATGCCAAAGGGAAAATGTGGAGCAACCTGCGATTATTTTATCGTGGCGAAGGATTAGCCTTTATCGAACGCCGTAGTGTGCTTGATAACCAGTTGAGCGAGCTAAAGAAATATGCGGTGTTCTCCAAAGTGGTGATTGCCGCACAACCTGATGCCGTTTTAATCGGCGTGGCGGGCGCGCAGGCAAAAGCTGCGCTGGCGGAGGTTTTCGCCGAGTTACCTAATGTCGAGCACCCGGTAGTACAGCAAGGTGATAGCACACTGTTGCATTTCTCGCTGCCTGCCGAGCGCTTCCTGCTGGTGACCGATACCGAGCAAGCGCAACAGTTAGTGGAAAAACTGGCTGATCGCGCGCAGTTTAATAACAGCAAACAGTGGCTGGCGCTGGATATCGAAGCAGGTTTTCCTATCATTGATACCGATAGCAGCGCGCAATTTATTCCGCAAGCAACAAACATTCAGGCGTTGAATGGCATCAGTTTCAGCAAGGGGTGTTATACCGGGCAGGAAATGGTCGCCAGAGCAAAATACCGTGGTGCCAATAAGCGCGCACTCTACTGGTTGGCAGGTCACGCCAACCGAGTGCCAGCAGCCGGCGAAGATTTAGAGTGGCAATTAGGTGAAAACTGGCGTCGTACCGGTAGCGTATTGGCAGCCGTTGCACTCAGTGATGGCACGGTGTGGGTTCAAGCGGTGATGAATAATGACCTGGCGGCAGACAGTGTGCTGCGCGTGCGTGATGATGAGCAAAGTGTGCTTACGATTCAACCGCTGCCCTATTCATTGGCCGAAGATAAGTAATACACGCTGAGGCCGGTTATCCGGCCCCCTAATCAGACATACAAATAGATCGCCATAAAGTGGCAAACACTGCCACCCAACACAAAGCCGTGCCAAATGGCGTGGCCGAAGCGAATGCGCTTAGAGGCATAGAAAATCACGCCCAACGTGTATAACAAGCCGCCAATCGCCAATAATGCTAACCCGCCAATCTCAAGCTTTACCGCCAGTTGATAAATCACAATCAATGAGAGCCAACCCATCGTCAGGTAAGTCACCAGCGACAACACTTCAAAGCGATGTGCAAAGGCCAATTTGAAAATGACGCCCACCAGTGCCAATCCCCATATCACCGCCATCAAGCCGCGGGCTAACGGGGAGTCCAACCCCACCAATAGAAATGGTGTATATGTCCCAGCGATTAAGATGTAAATGGCACAATGGTCAAACTTCTGTAGCCAGAGTTTCGCCTTGCGATGTGGGATGGCGTGATACAACGTCGAGGCTAAAAACAGCAGAATAATACTGCCGCCATACAAACTATAACTGGTTAACGCCTTGGTATCGGCTCCATTATCTAACGCCTGCACCAATAGAAAAACCAAACCAATAATGCCAAACACTACGCCAATACCATGACTGATGCTATTGGCTATTTCTTCTGCCCACGGATAAGGTGGTGTTGTCGCTACTGTGGGAGTGACCGAGGTCGTAGGTACAGCTGATTTATTCTTCAATACTAATTATCCTGAAAATGAATCGTTATCTCATCCGATGAGCGCAGTAGTTATTCTAAAATTGTACAAAAAGAGTGCGCACAGATTAACTGAGAATAATTCCAGTGTACACGTGTACGCTTAAATATTCTGTCAGTACATGTAACCCGCCGTGTCTGTGGTTCAAATTAGGGTGACAAATCCACTGGGAGCAGCAACACTGCTGCCATGCCAAACGAAGGGTAATAGAGGGTTATTATGTCATTAGCAGTCTTAGATTTTGGTCCACTGACAGAGACTATTCAGTTTCTGATGGAAATCGATAAGCTAAAAGATATTCAGCGGCGCACCAAAGTAATTGCCAGCTTACGTCAGGAAAATTCAGCCGAGCACAGTTGGCATTTTGCCGTAGCGGCAATGAGTCTGGCTCCCTATGCTGGCCCAGACGTCGATATCAATCGCGTGATAAAAATGGCGCTGCTGCACGATATTGTCGAAATCGATGCCGGTGATGTGATTGTTTATGATTTGGCGGCCAGAGCCGCTATTCATGAGCAAGAGGTCGCTGCCGCCAGGCGCTTATTTGGCCTACTGCCACCCGCATTAGGCGCACAATTTACTGCGCTGTGGAATGAGTATGAAGCGGAAGAAACTGCCGAGGCGCGTTTTGCGACGGTGCTGGATCGCATTCTACCCATGCTGATTAACCTGCATACCGAGGGACAAAGTTGGATAGAAAATGGTATTCAGCTACAACAGGTACTGGAGCGTAACCAATTGGTTGCCGAATGCTATCCTGAGATTTGGCAGCATTTGCTGCCACAGTTGCAGGCGGCACAGCAAAAAGGTTGGCTGAAGTAACTGAATACTCGCTTATTTCCCGCCGGCTAAATCCAATACACTGCCAGTGACATAAGAGGCATGGTCTGACAGCAACCAGACGATTGCCTCTGCCACTTCTTGTGGATGCCCGCCGCGTTTCATTGGCAGTAAGCTTTTTACCCGATCAACTCGCCCCGGCTCACCGCCGCTGGCATGTATATCGGTATAGATTAAACCCGGACGAACGCCATTCACTCGGATGCCCTCTGCCGCCACTTCCAATGATAAACCGGTGGTGAGTGTATCAATAGCCCCTTTGGAGGCGGCATAATCGAGATATTCACCGGGAGCGCCTAGACGGGCTGCGGCAGAAGAGACATTAACAATCGCACCGCCATTACCACCGTGGCGCAATGCCATGCGCTTGACAGCTTCGCGGCTACATAAAAAGTAACCCGTCACATTGGTGCTCAATACCCGATTAATGCGTTCAGCAGTTAACCCTTCGATACCCGATTGGGTAAACAAAATGCCGGCATTATTGACCAGTGCGGTGATCGGTCCGAGCTGGGCTTCAAGTTTTTCAAATAGTGCAACTACTTGCAGCTCATCAGCAATATCGGCTTGTAACGCCACCGCTAACCCACCGCCAGCGGCGATTTCTGCAACTACCTGTCGGGCAGCTTGTTCATCATTGATATAATTTACCGCAACCCGATAACCGTGCTTTGCTAATAGCAATGCCGTGGCACGGCCAATGCCACGACTGCCCCCTGTCACTAACGCGACTTTTTTATGCATCCCTCGGCCCCTGCTCAACCATGAATTTTTTGCCAAATTAGCACCCCAACCAGCACCGAATTATTCATTTGTAGCGGCGGTGTACGCAGTGTCAAACGGTCTTCCTCAAATTGATAATAGCGAACCTGCTGACTTCCTACCCAATTGGGAAATAAACTGCCTTCAACAATATGTGTGACGGTCGCAAGCTGTTCATCAATTTCATATCGGCCAAAATAGGTCAATGCACTGAGAAAGGCATTTTTTATTTCAGTATCACTGCCTTGCAACCAATCTTCAGAGGCAAACTTTGTTCTGCCGCTACTGTACAGTTGGGCAGCCATCGTGCCTTGTTTTTCATAATTAATCCGACCAGACATCCCCTGCCCCATCGGATAATGAATGCTGTTATCGGGTAAAACAAAGTGCTGCGATACCAGTGACCAACTACCGATAAATTGAGTACTAACCATAAATAATCACGCTCACTATTTGTATAACGAAAAATAAGCGTAGTCATTGATAAGGGTGGATACCAATTATCGCCATGATATAAACAGCAAAAGGGCCGCTTGCGCGACCCTTTGTCATTTACTGCATGTATTTATTGGTAGTCACTGATAGGTACGCATGAGCAGAACAAATTACGGTCACCGTACACATCATCCAGACGTTTCACGCTCGGCCAGTATTTATTCTCCATCACACCTGCCACCGGGAATACCGCCAGCTCACGGCTGTACGGATGCTGCCACTCACCGACCAGCTCAGCTTGAGTATGCGGCGCATTCACCAACGGGTTGTCTTCCAGTGGCCATTCACCACGAGCCACTTTCTCGATTTCCGCGCGGATAGCCAGCATGGCGTCGATAAAGCGGTCTAACTCAACTTTACTTTCTGATTCAGTCGGTTCCACCATCAGCGTGCCCGCCACCGGGAAGGACATGGTTGGCGCATGGAAGCCGAAGTCGATTAAGCGCTTGGCGATATCCATCTCGCTGATACCTGTTGCTTCTTTCAGTGGGCGAATATCTAAAATACATTCGTGCGCCACACGGCCATCATGGCCGGTATACAGCACCGGATAGGCCTCTTTCAGGCGAGTTGCAATGTAGTTGGCATTCAGAATCGCGACCTGACTGGCTTGTTTCAGCCCATCAGCTCCCATCATACGGATGTACATCCAGCTGATAGGCAAGATTGACGCACTACCAAATGGGGCCGCCGAAACCGCGCCCTGTTGGGTCGTCATACCATCAATTTGCACCACACTGTGGCCCGGAACAAACGGTGCTAAATGTGCTTTAACACCAATCGGCCCCATACCTGGGCCACCACCGCCGTGTGGAATACAGAAGGTTTTATGTAAGTTCAGGTGAGAAACATCCGCGCCAATATAGCCCGGTGTGGTTATTCCAACCTGCGCATTCATGTTTGCGCCATCGAGGTAAACCTGACCACCAAACTGATGCACAATCTGACAAACTTCGCGGATGGTTTCTTCGTACACGCCGTGAGTCGACGGGTAAGTCACCATAATACAAGAGAGTTCATCACCTGCTTCACCCGCCTTCTGGCGCAAGTCGTGCAAATCGATATTCCCTTGCTTATCACAGGCCACCACCACTACTGACATACCGGCCATTTGTGCCGATGCCGGGTTGGTGCCGTGAGCCGAGCTTGGGATCAAACAGATATGGCGGCTCGCCTGATTGCGGCTTTCATGGTAACGGCGAATCGCCAGTAACCCTGCATATTCGCCTTGCGCGCCAGAGTTTGGCTGCATACAAACCGCATCATAACCGGTCAGTTGCACCAACCATTGTGACAGTTGACCAATCATTTGCTGATAACCCGCAGCTTGTTCCGGCGGGCAGAAGGGGTGCAATTCAGCGAACTCCGGCCAGGTTATCGGGATCATCTCAGCGGCGGCATTCAGCTTCATGGTACAAGAGCCCAGCGGGATCATTGCCTGATTCAGTGCCAAATCTTTGCGTTCTAAACGATGCATATAACGCATCATTTCGGTTTCGCTGTGATAACGATTAAATACCGGGTGAGTCAGAATGGGGTCCTGGCGCAACATGCCCGTTTGAATTGACTGGCTATTCTGGCTGACTTTGGCATCAAGCAGGTCAATATCGAGACCGTGGTTATCACCGACTAACAAGGTGAAAAGAATTTGAAGATCTTCACGCGAGGTCGTTTCATCCAGCGTGATACCTACTGCGCCATGAATATCAGTTCGCAGATTAATACCAAAACTCAATGCGCGGGCCAATACAGCAGCTTTGTCTTTCACTTCGACAGTCAATGTATCGAACCAATGGG
>NZ_JBLWEX010000120.1:0-10942 GCF_048323875.1 Yersinia sp. LJYL362 | reverse complement strand
TCTACCTTATTACCTAAAAAGCGTTAAAATGTTTCTTCCGAATTAAATCTACTCTACCCAAAACTGAACAATCACAATAGCGCGTTTACATTAGGGAAACATCATGATCGTACTCAGAGAGATGCGTGCTGAGGAACTTAGCGACTATCGGAATTTATTTATTACCGAATATGCACAAGATTTATCGTCCAACAGTGGCTATAGCAGTGAACAGGCCATCGCTCATGCCAGCCATAGCTTTGATAGCTATCTACCAGAGGGTGTTAATAGCCCTGACGATCATTTGTATTGCATCGAAAATAAAAGCAATATCGGCCAAGATAGTCAACTGGTGGGCTATCTATGGTTTGGTTTAGGTGAAAATGATAGCGCGGCCTTTATTAAAGATTTTTATGTGCTGCCGCAGTGTCAGCGCAAAGGATATGGCTCGGCCTGTTTACAAGAATTAGAAAAATTGCTGGTGGCTCAAGATATATTTGAGATAAAGCTACGCGTCGCGGCGGATAACCCACAGGCGAAGAGATTATATGAGCAAATGAAATTTGTGATAACGGGGTTTAATATGTCCAAATCACTGCAACCAATGGACAAATCATAATAGAGATAAAGGCAATATTAAGGATGCGCTTGCAGGTCAGCAAACGAAAATAGATAAAAGGCTGAGAATCGGACGAACAGTTCATCAGGATTGTTGCCTGCTGTTCCTCTGATAAATCAGTCTAATCGAAGTGTGGGCGTGAGATTAAACCATTTTGTCATCACCCATCTGTTGCAGTTGATCCTTGTAAGACTTCACTTTCTGGCGCTTCTTCATCCAGATTGAGAATGACACAACAAAAATCCCACCTGCCAAGGTTAATACACCCAATTCATGCTGATAAAACAGCATAATAACGAAATAGACAGCAGATATAATTGCTACCCATTTAGCCGAATGACCAATAGAACTTTTCTCATCAGTCAAACGGCGGATACTCTCTTCCTCGCTGATCCCCATACTTAATCCTCCTTATTGTTCAGCTTATAATATTGGGGCAGTTGCATGATAATTCAACATATTTTTCAGCTTTTATTTTGTTAAGTCGAGATAACGCTGATTGACTATCCCGACTCGGTTGATATTAGCTACAAAATAATAATCAGTTCGTACTCTCCACCGTCCAGCGCTACCCGTAATCCATCCGGTTGAGAGGAGATAGGCGAGCCATTCAGTGTCGCAGAACTGATCCCCTGACAGCGCTGAGCCGGGCTTTCAACACGAATGGCATAGCGCGTGTTGGCAAGGTTAACAGTCGCTTCAAAACCCTGCCAACTGGCTGGAATGCAAGGATTAATGACTAACTCTTTTCCTTCTCGCCGAATCCCCAGAATACCTTCGATACCGGCACGATGCATCCAGCCTGCTGAGCCGGTATACCACGTCCAGCCACCACGCCCAACGTGAGGTGCGACAGAATAAACATCGGCAGCGACCACATAAGGTTCAACTTTGTAACGCTCAATTCCCGCCGGGGTATTCCCATGATTTATCGGATTAAGTAATGCAAACAAATCACGGGCTTTATCCCCCTCCCCTAACTCAGCAAAAGCAAAAATCACCCACATCGCAGCGTGACTATATTGGCCGCCATTTTCTCTTAATCCCGGTGGATAACCTTTAATATAACCGGGGTCGTCAGGGGTTTTATCGAACGGTGGCGTGAACAACAAGGCCATGCCATCGTTAGGGCGAATAAGATGATGTGCGAGCGAGGCCATCGCCTGCACTGCCCGCTGCGGATCTGCCGCTCCAGATAACACCGCCCATGATTGGGCGATAGAATCTATGCGGCACTCTTCGCACTCTTTGGCCCCCAACCAACTGCCGTTATCAAAGGTGGCACGTCGATACCACTCACCATCCCACGCTTCCCGCTCCAATGCCGAGATTAAGCCAGTAAGATGGTGTTGCCATTGGCTGGCCCGCTGCGGATCACGCTCTTTTGCCAGCGGAATAAACATTTTCAGCGTTGCCACCAGCAACCAACCTAGCCAAACACTTTCGCCTTTTCCTTCCTCACCAACCCGGTTCATCCCATCATTCCAGTCCCCCGTTCCCATCAATGGCAGACCCAGCTCTCCCGTCAGTTCAATACATTGATCCAAACCTTTGGCGCAGTGTTCAAACAGTGAGGCGGTTTCTTGCGCCACCAATGGCTGGAAAAAGGCATCGTGTTCGCCCGGATGCAATATCGGCCCTTCGAGGAAGGGTACAATTTCATCCAGTACCGCGCCGTCACCACTGGCAAGAATATAAGTGGCTGTCGCATAAGAGAGCCATACCCGATCATCAGAGATTCGGGTCCGCACTCCCTGCCCTGAATGTGGCAACCACCAGTGCTGGACATCGCCTTCAATAAATTGTCGCCCGGCCGCACGTAGCAGATGGTGACGAGTTGTCTCCGGCAGAGCAAAGGTAAGCGCCATACCATCTTGTAGTTGGTCACGGAATCCATAAGCGCCACTGGCTTGATAAAACGCCGACCGTGCCCAGACTCGGCATGCCAGTGTTTGATACAGCAGCCAACCATTGAGCATGATATCCATTTGCCTGTCCGGCGTTTTCACCTGAACCGCCTCCAACACTGTACGCCAGTATTCAATGACTTCAGTCAGTACGGCATCCAGATTGGCGGTGCGGTAGCGCATAATTAACGCCTGCGCGTCACTCACAGAAGGGCTCTGCCCCATAAACCAAACCACTTCAACCTGCTCACCGGCGGCCAGTTCAATGGTCTGCTGTAGCGCACTACAGGGATCGAATCCCGCCCCTGTCACGCCAGATAGTGGTACTTTTGCCAGCAGCGAAAATGGGGCAGCACTATTGCCATAATGGCCGAGGAACTCGCTGCGGTCAGCGGTCCAACGACTCTGCTGCCCATTGAGATCGGAAAAAGAAATTCTACCGGGGAAAGCGGTACTCCACGGATTACGCGCCAACATCGCGCCGGTTGTCTCATCCATTTCGGTGATAATAAATGGCCCGGTGGCACCGCGCGATGTCGCCAATACCCACTCGGCATAGGCCGTTACTGAGATACGCCGTGGTGTATCTGACATATTATGTAATGTCAGGCGAGATATTTTGATCGGGTCAGCCAACGGTACATATTGCAGCAGCGCCATACCAATACCATTAGCCTGATGCTCAAATCGGCTGTAGCCATGGCCATGTCGAGCAATGTAAGTGCCACCATCACGGATAGGCTGCGCCGTCGGGCTCCACAGTTGTCCGGAATCTTCATCGCGTAGATAGAGGCATTCACCAGATGAATCGATAACGGGATCATTTAACCACGGCGTGATCTGGTTTTCCCGGCTGTTTTCAGCCCAGGTATAACCACTGCCGGTAGTGGAAACTTGGAAACCAAAGGCCTGATTGGCAATAACATTAATCCAGGGCGCCGGTGTATTTTCCCCGTCATTGAGGCAAGTGACATATTCCCGCCCCTGTTGAGCAAAGCCGCCCAGCCCATTAAAGAATTCTAAATTATCCGGTTGCGGTAATAATGTTTTCGCTAGTGGCAATTGTGCTGTTATCGGTGAATTAGCTGATTTAACCAGAGAAAATCCTGATTCTTTATCTTTATTAATCAATTTCTTATCATATGTGAATAATTTTTTAGCCGGCGGAATCCCCTTTTTATCCTGCGTGAATAATAGATGATTCAGTTGATTGCCCAATGTGCCATAACGGGCTGAGAGCACCACTCGCGCGACAGAGCGCAATAATGCGCGTGTTTCGGCACTCATCAGATCAGCTCGTAAAGCATATGCAGAACCCTGGCGAAGTTCATCACCAAAACGAGGGCGCGATTGGCTGCTGCGCACCGCAGTTTCAATGGCGATTTGCAGATCCTGTACATACGAAGAGGCTCGCTCGTTGATGATAACCAGATCAACAGCCAGACGTTTCATACGCCAGTATTCATGAGCGCGCAGTAGTTGCCGCACTTGCTCAATGTCTTCGATATCTTCAATACGCAGTAAGACTATCGGTAAATCGCCGGAGATTGATTGCGACCACAACATTGACTGGATTCCCGCGCCCCGCATGATAGTTGTGGACGGCGAGCGGAAGCGGGCAACGGCATACAAAATCGGCGCAGCCAGTTGCTGAAAATCAGCGGCTTCTTCCGCTTTAATTTCCAGATGACGCAATTGCACCTGAGCCTGAGTCCAGGCCAGCGTTTTAGCACGATCATACGCGCTACGGTCACGGTGTTTATCCACCATATCCAGCAAATCTTCTTTTGAAGAGGCAATCAGTGTCCAGAAAGAGACCGTGATAGTCTTACCGGCTGGAATCAGTAAGCTTTGGCGCAACGAGAATATCGGATCGAGCACTGTCCCCACCGTATTTGACAGCGCCTCCCCTGCTTGTAGTGCTGTTGAGGTGGCAACCCGATTACCACGGCCAATAAATTTTGCCCGGTCCGATTCATATTGCAATGCAGACATCGGCAAGCCATCAGCCACCGCAAAATGCGCCGCCCAGACCTGAGGCTCTTGCGCCGTCCGAGGCCGACGAGTGGCAATTAAGGCCCCCAACTCCGGTAAGAACTCGGTCACGACAAACATTTTGGCGAATGCCGGATGAGCATTGTCGGCCGAGGCTGTCGCAAGCACGACTTCAGCATAAGAGGTCAGTTCAATCTCGCGAGCACGGCGACCGGTGTTCAGCAACGAAACGCGACGAACTTCACCATCATCTTCACTGGAAATCAGTACATTCATGGTGCTGGTAAGTGTGCCATCGCGACAGATAAACTCAGCATGATCCTCAGCAAAAATCACCTCACGATGCGCATTATCACTAGCGGCCAACTGTGCCCCAGCCGACCAACTGCGACCACTGCGTAAATCGCGCAGGAAAATGAAGGAACCGTAATCATCACAGGTAGCATCTTCTCGCCAGCGGGTGACGGCAACATCCAACCAGCGGCTATAGCCGGCCCCCGCGGTGGTCAACATCACAGCATAACGCCCGTTGGATAATAGATGAGTGACCGGCGGCCCGATAACCGGTGAAGACAGGCGACGCACCGTGGGCAACGCGCTGTCCGCCACCGCTGATAGCAACACCTCTTCGGTACGTGGGTAGGCAAAGGCCACATTGCGCGGCATGCGCTCTTGTAGCAATAACTCACAGGCCTGAATCATCGGTTCATGATGAAAACGATTACGCATCCGGCCCTGCTGCAAGGTATTGGCGATAGCCACGATGGTCATCCCCTGATGGTGCGCCATATAGTTGCGCACAATCACCACCGGCTGGTTTTCTGGCAATCGGGAGCGCGTAAAGTCTAACGCTTCATAAAAACCATAACGCCCCAGCGCCCCCATATCGGCCAGCCGCTCATAGTTTTGCAATGCGCCGTGAGGGTCAATCATGGTAGCCAGCCCCGTCGCATAAGGCGCGATGACGGTATTTTCTGATAAGCCGCGTTTTAACCCAAGCCCCGACACACCAAAATTAGAATATTGATAGGTAAACTCGATATCGCGCGCACTGTATGCCGACTCAGATATCCCCCACGGGATATTCAAGCTACGCCCATAAGCCTGTTGCCGTTCAACCACCAATTGATTGGTTTGCTCTAATAAGCTCCCTGCAGGTGCCCGCATCACTAATGACGGCATCAAATATTCGAACATCGAACCTGACCATGAAATCAGCGCCGCACCTTTGCCGATTGGGGTTGCAGCCCGCCCTAAACGGAACCAATGCCGCGTCGGTACATCCCCTTTGGCGATAGCGAACAAACTGGCAAGTCGCGCTTCAGAAGCCAGTAAGTCATAGCAACTCGGGTCAAGGCTGTTATCCACCAGCGAATAGCCGATAGACAGTAACTTGCGTTCGGGATCGAGTAGGAAAGCAAAATCCATCGCCAGCGCCATATGACGAGCTTCGGCTGCTAATTTGAGCAATCGGTCATTGACCTGCTCCTGCACCTCTTGGGTCAATTGTTGGTCATATTCATGTTCTGCGGCAGCAACAATCAGCGCCTCAATCCAATAACTCAAATCAATAAAGGCATGATCATCGATTGGGCGAGCGACACCGTGCACCATCGCAGTGGCTTTCGCCAACAGAGGTTTCAACGCCAGCGGTAACATTTCAGCTTCGCCAACATCTTTTAAATCCAGGCGAATTTGTTCCAGGACAGCCCAGAGTTTACGTTTAAAATCAGCATCACCCGGCGGGAGTTGCCTAAACGAAGCTTCAGCCAGCAACAGGTTATCCATCAACCCCTTGGCCCCGTTGGCCGCTAAGGGTTCTGCGGCCCACTCTTCACAGGTATTGGCCAGTACAATCAAATGCCCGGCCAGATTTCCACTGTCAACGGAGGAAACATAAGCCGGTTCCAGTGCGCGCAGATCTTGCGTCCCATACCAGTTAAAGAAATGCCCACGGAAACGCGCCAATTTATGAAAGGTTTCAAACGTGGTTTCCAGCCGTATCAAAGTGCGATACGTCCCCGCCCAACCAAAATCACGGGCCACCACAGTTGAGAGCAAATACAGGCCCATATTCGTTGGGGATGTGCGGTGTGCCACCACCGGTTTTGGGTCCTCCTGAAAATTATCAGGCGGCAGCATATTCTCATCAGGCGTGACAAAAGTTTCGAAGAAACGCCAGGTACGGCGGGCGATCAGCCGCAGCTCGGGAATATCTTCCCCAGTCATCGGTTTATGCGATACCACCTGATGGGCGCGACTGGCCCACAATGCAATGGCAGGGGCAAACAGCCAAAGTAGCGCAAAAGGCAAAATCAACGGCCAGGTGGCGGGAGAGACAATCAGTGCAATGGCGGCCATCAGCAAACCGAATAATGTACCACCGGCCATATGGCGATAAAAACCGGCTAAACCGGGGCGCGGCTTGCCTGCGGATTGGGCCGCCGTCGTCCACTCCAATAAGTTCCGATGCGTTATAAACAGGCGAATCAGTGTGCGCCCAATAGCATCAGCCATTTGCCAGGCATGGTCAGCCAAAAAGACCAACGAAAGTAATATCTGGCTACCGGCGCGTTTGGCATCATCTAATAAAGAGCGTAAATGGTTACTAAGTCGAGTATTTTGAGATGGCCATAATGAGAACAAAATCGGCAATAAAGAGGGCAAGGCAGCCAACACTATCACCACTAGCACGCCAACCCATGCCGCTGGTATGGGGAGCATCCAACTGCCACCCAGCAACAACAGGGTAAAAGGGGCTACCAGTGAACGGCGCAGGTTATCAACCATCTTCCAACGCCCCAGCAGCGGGATACTTTGATTGCTTTTACTATGTTTGATAATGGATTGTTTAATGATGGATGGTTTGATAATCCAGGGCAGTAACTGCCAATCGCCCCGCGTCCAGCGGTGTTGGCGCTTGCTAACGACGTCATAGCGTGCCGGTGACTCTTCAACCACTTCAATATCTGAAGCTAAGCCTGCACGGGCAAAAACCCCCTCAAACAGATCATGGCTGAGTAAGGTATTGTCCGGCACCCTACCTGCCAGTGAGGCTTCAAACGCATCAACATCATAAATGCCTTTGCCGGTGTAGGAGCCTTCACCAAACATATCCTGATAAACATCTGAAACCGCAGCGGCATAAGGGTCGATACCGCCGGGGCCGGAAAAAGCCCATTGATACAATGAACCGCCTTTTCCCATTGGTAATGCCAGTGTCACGCGCGGCTGAAGAATGCCATAGCCATCAACAACTCGTTGTTGATCAACACTAAAGCGTGGCCGATTAAGTGGATGTGCCATTTTACCGATTAAACGCAGCGCCGCATCACGCGGAAGGCGGGTATCAGCATCCAGCGTAATCACATAACGAACCCCTGTGGGCACCTGCGGTTCACCAGCCGCAGTGGCAATAAATGAGGTATCTGTTGCTCCGCGTAACAGGCGGTTAAGCTCATGCAACTTGCCTCGCTTGCGCTCCCAGCCCATCCAGCGGTTTTCACTTTCATTAAATATGCGCTGACGATAAAGCAACAGGAAACGCGGGCCAGCCGGACCGGGGCCATATTGTTGATTTAGTCGGGCAATAGCTGCGTCAGCCAAAGCCAATAGTGGGCCATCACTCGGCAATACCTGCGTATCAGCATCAACCCCATCGAGCAGCAGCGCAAAAGTCAGAGAGCCGGTAGTACCCGACAAATGATGGACTTCCAGTTGCTCAATTTGCTCCAGTAAATCAGCTTTACTGGTCAACAATGTGGGCACCGCCACTAAGGTGCGCAACTCATCGGGGACACCACTGGTCAGTTCCAGCCCCGGCAAAATCGTGGCACCAAAGCTCCAGGTAATAACGCGGTTAACCAACGCAGTTGCCACTTCAGTCGCCGGAATAAACCCGACTAAGGCAAATATCACCAACCATCCGACTACCAAACCTGGGAAAGAGAGCGCCCACCATGCCAATGCCAGCAATCCCACCGTAACCAGTAAAATCGCCCCTATGTAACCGCCGACACCCAGACTGATACTCAGGCGGCTGAACCATAATCGCATTGAGGGGCTGAATCGGATCTGATTCTCTAATTCACGACGCCCAGCCCCAATTAAGTGATAACCGGGGTCACGGCAGCGATCGATATTTTCCGGTTCTGCGGTGGTTACCGCATTCTGCGCCGCTTGTAAGGCAAAGTTGGCAATCTCCAGTTCAGTGTAAGTCGAGCCACGGCATAATTGTTCTATGGCGCTGCGATACAGATTGCGGGTTTGAAAATCCATACTGGCAAAGGCGCTTCCCTGCCGTAAACATTCATCTACCAGACTGACACTCTCAAATAAATCAGCCCAATCAATATCCGAAATCATCCGCATACTGGTAATCACATTTCGGACCGAAACATTAGACGCCCCTTGACGTAATTGGGCATGCTGAACCACTTCGCTGATCGTAACTCCTTGTAACTTCAGGCGGTCTTCCAGCCATCCCAGTGCTGGTGTGGTGCGCGGATCTTGATCGCGCAGCCGTTTTGCCAGCTGAGATGCAAATTGTTCAGATAATGGCTCCGTTGAACGCATCGCAATATCGGACTCTAGCGCTAAGCGGCTATCCCCTGCTGCCAATAACCGATTTGCCAATGCTTCGGCGTCTGCACGCGCTTTGCGCCCTTGCGTAATCTGGTCGGCAAGGCGGCGTAAGTTCTCTATCAGCACAATACGCAGTGTAATCGCGACCGCCCATAGCTCACCGATAGTCAGCGGTTGAACACGCTGATAGGCCATAATAAAACGGCACAATACCTCGGGGTCCAAATGGCTATCGGTATGTGCGACAAAGGCCCAGGTAATACCCAATACCCGCGGGTAACCAGCAAATGGCCCATCAGCCAGTTTGGGCAATTGGCGGTAATAGCCCGGCGGTAAATCGTCGCGAATCTCGCGGATCTGTTCTTCAACCAGATGATAATTATCCAACAACCACTCAGCCGCAGGGACTACCGCACGACCTTTTTCTAACTCTGCGGCACTGGCCCGATATGCCGCCAGCAAGGTATTGGCATTATCATCCAGGCGCGCATGCAAAGTAGACACCCGGGGTGGATGGGGTGTTATCGACTGAGCTTTAGCAAGGCTTTCAGCATGCTGCTCCAACCGCTCGACACTGAATAACTCTTCCCTGACCGGCGCTAAATCATGCCAAGGTGTAACTGTAGTTCGTGATCCCAAAATGGATCTTTGCCCAAGAATAGTCTTTAGAAATGATTTCATAGGTACCTTTCTGGTCGGGTGCTCATACAGTCTTATGGCAATCTGTACAATAAAAAATCGGGGCGAGCCGCATGGTCTTGAACAGAAAACACCCTTACAGGCAGAATGCTGTCAAAGATGCTGAGTGAAGGTAGAAAGCAAAAG
Source organism: Yersinia sp. LJYL362 (assembly GCF_048323875.1). Classification (NCBI taxonomy): domain Bacteria; kingdom Pseudomonadati; phylum Pseudomonadota; class Gammaproteobacteria; order Enterobacterales; family Yersiniaceae; genus Yersinia; species Yersinia sp. LJYL362. Next base: position 1,033 of record NZ_JBLWEX010000120.1, on the reverse strand, counting down.
ACTGATACATAAAAACGAACAGTCAAAAAAGAGGCGAGTAATGGCTGACGTTATGCATAAAGATACGACAGCAACAAAGCTGAATAGTATTAACTATAGCCCAAAGAAAAAAATACGGATCTGGGCATGAAATGAGAGAGAGAAAACAAACGGTTATAAATATAACCAGAGAGGAAATTGTCATACCTGCTGTCTGGGTACTATTACACAGACAGCAGGTAATCACCTCATAGTTTCAGAAACTAAATACTATCCTGGAATTTTCGCGCTTTGGCCGTTTGCTGTTTTTCCAGTTCAAAAATAGCCCGTTGCAATCCTTTTTCCTGGATGGGGCTTAAACGCGGGAATTTAAAACTCAGGCGCTGCACAGTGAGAGTTTCACCTTTGTTATTCACCACTTGTTTATCGATAGCTCGGATAAACTGCAAATCCAACTTAAAAATACCAAATCCACATAAATCGACTGATACATCACGCAGAATGCCACAATTCTGGACAGGGAATTCACTGCCTTTCACGGCATACACTCCCATGCCTCCCAAAGAAACATCAGCTAATGTGTATGAGAATTTACTGCCATCAGCGAATTTCCCTGCACAATAATAGGCAGGCCATTGAGGAATATTGACCCGGAAATATTCCCGACGTTGAATAAAGTAAAGGCTGTCAGGAATGGAGGTACTGAAAGCGGGTAAAGATAAATACTGTATTTCTTTCAGTGGATTGCAGGTAAATTCAATTTTTGCGCCTGTCGGCTCTGCAATGATTGTCAGTTGGCTGGCAGCAAGTGCCGCAATATTCTCATGAGCTACACTGCCAAAATCAAAAATAAATTGATTTGTCTCAGGAACGACATCCAGAATACGGCTAATAAATTGCCCGCGAGCATGAACTATCATCACTGCGGTATCATTCTTCTTTAAATCACGAAGAATTGCACAGATCGCTAATTTATTGGTTTTTACAAAATTCTCTTTAGACGTTTCGCTCACCAGCCATCCCCATCTTTAATTTATTGCTCTGGCTACCCAGA
>NZ_JBLWEX010000119.1:0-10930 GCF_048323875.1 Yersinia sp. LJYL362 | reverse complement strand
CAGCTAATCTCCCTGCAAACTCAGCCAGAACGCGTGCAGAGTGCTATGTATAACGCATCGATGCGTTTAATGCAGATTCGCAACCAACTCAATGGATTGGCTCCGAATCAAGAAGTTTTACGGCCCAGTCAACAGCAAGCGCTATTGACTGAACAAGTCATGCTAAATGCGCAGCTCGATTTACAGCGTAAAAATCTGGAAGCTAATACCACCTTACAAGATTTACTGCAAAAACAGCGGGATTACACCACTGCGCACATTAATCAGTTAGAGCGTTATGTTCAGCTATTGCAAGAGGTGGTGAGCGGTAAACGGTTAATTCTTTCGGAGAAGACAGCCAAAGAAGCGCAAGTGCCTGATGATGCGACTGATATCCAAAATGACCCCTTGGTCAGCCGTGAATTGGCGATAAACAAAGAGTTGAGCCAGCGGCTGATTAACGCCACTAAAGAAGGTAACACGCTGGTACAACAGAATATCCGGGTCAAAAACTGGCTGGATCGTGCATTGCAATCTGAACGTAATTTAAAGGAACAAATTACCGTTTTACGCGGCAGTTTACTGCTTTCTCGGATTCTGTATCAGCAGCAACTCAATTTGCCGACTTCCGGCTTGATTACCAATATGGGGCCACAAATCGCTGATTTGCGCCTGGAACAATTTGAAATTAATCAGCAGCGTGACCAGCTATTCCAAGGGGATGACTACATTCAAACCCTGATGACTGACAGTAAAGAGAAAGTCAGCCCTGATGTCGAAGATGCGCTGGGGCAAATCGTTGATATTCGTCGCGAATTGTTAGATCAATTGAATAAACAGCTGGGAAATCAACTGACTCTGGCAATTAACCTGCAAATTAATCAGCAGCAGTTATTGAGTGTTAACGAGTCACTACAACATACACTGACACAGCAAATTTTTTGGGTTAGCAGTAATAAACCGATGGATTGGTCTTGGCTCAAAGCGCTGCCGGGGGCGGTGAAAGCTGAATTGAGTAATTTTAATTTTACCCTGTCATGGAATGATGTATTAGCAGGATTAATGAAATCACTGGTATTCCTGATACCAATGCTGATTGTGGTCGGTGTGATCCGCTCACGCTACAAAATCATTAATAAGCATCTGGATAGTCTGGCCGCTGATGTCGGGCAATTAAAACACGACAGTCAAATGCACACACCGAAAGCCATCATGCTCACCTTGCTGAAAGTGTTGCCAGGGTCTCTGATCATATTGGGTATAGGTTATTGGTGTTTGCGTTCAGATTTTAATCTTAGTGATTTCTTCTGGAGTTTCTTCCAACGTCTGGCTCTGTTCTGGCTGGTGTTTGACCTGACCTATCGCATGTTATCGCCAGGCGGCATTACCGAGCGACACTTTATGATAGCCGCTGACCGATGCGCCCATTATCGACGTCAAATGGTGCGATTGGGGGCTGCATTGCTGCCTGTTATCTTCTGGTCTGCCTTGGGGGAGAAAAGCCCACTTCGGTTGGTAGATGATGTTATCGGGCAGGTCGTCATTGTTATTGCATTGGCATTGTTGGCGTTGTTCGTCTATCCATTCTGCCGTGATAGCTGGCGTGAGAAAGATTCCCATGCGGTTCGACTCGTGATAGTCACGGCTATTGCGGGAACGCCGATCATATTGATTGGATTAATGGTTGCAGGGTATTTCTACACAACTCTACAACTGGCAGGCCGCTGGATTGATAGCCTCTATTTATTATTCTTGTGGAATATCGTTTATCTGACCGCTATTCGTGGATTAGGGGTTGCGGCGCGGCGCTTGGCCTACCGTCGAGCCATCGCTCGGCGACAAAATTTGGTAAAAGAGGGGGCAGAAGGGGGAGAGCCAGTCGAAGAGCCTCCACTTGCATTGGAACAAATTAACCAACAGTCATTGCGTTTGACCACCATGGTGTTGTTCCTGATTTTCGCCACTTGTTTCTATGCCATCTGGGCTGATTTGATAACGGTTATCTCCTATCTCGACAGCATCTCTTTGTGGCATTACACCACAACCGTGGCGGGCGCGAGCGTTGCTCAGGCGGTCACATTGGGAAATATGCTGGTGGCATTAATGGCATTGGTGGTGACTTATGTTTTGACACGCAATTTACCGGGTTTACTTGAGGTCGTGGTGCTGTCGCGGCTACAACTGCGTCAGGGGACCTCTTATGCTATCACGACAATTTTGACTTACCTGATTACTGCCGTAGGGGGCATAACTGCACTCGGCTCCCTTGGCGTTTCGTGGGATAAGTTACAGTGGCTGGTTGCTGCGCTATCAGTAGGTTTAGGGTTCGGTTTGCAGGAAATCTTTGCCAACTTTGTATCGGGTTTGATTATTTTGTTCGAACGCCCTGTTCGTATCGGCGATACCATTACCATTGGGACTTTTTCCGGTAATGTAAATAAAATCCGTATTCGTGCCACGACGATCACTGATTTTGACCGCAAAGAGGTGATTATTCCGAATAAGGCCTTTGTTACCGAGCGCCTGATCAACTGGTCTCTCTCCGATACTGTTACCCGGATAATTATTAAAGTTGGGGTTGCGTATGGTTCTGATTTAGCGAAAGTAAAAGAAATTTTGCTAAAAGCCGCACATGAAAATCCGCGGGTTATGACTGACCCTGAGCCCCATGTGTTCTTCCTTAACTTTGGTGCCAGTACCCTTGATCACGAATTGCGTGTGTATGTCCGCGAATTACGTGACCGTAGCTATACAGTAGATGAATTGAATAGTGCTATTGATAAATTATGTCGCGAGAATGACATCAATATTGCGTTTAATCAGTTGGATGTGTATTTACACAAACCTGATGGCACAGAAATTCAAGAGGTGAGTCGGCCTTTTGATACGAAAGAACTCCCCTCGGTACCGTCGCAGAAGTCGGCCATTGGGGATACCAAACCTGATTTACCGGATATTAATAAGCCCCTGGCTTAACCCTGTCGGACGGGGGATAACAGTGAACTTAATCGATAGGCATGCAATGAACCGCAACAAGGCGATACTCGATGGTATCGCCCTGGCTAAACATCAGAAATAACCGGGTCAATCAGATGTCTTATTGCGCAGCTTACGCTGATAATCAAGTTGCACGATAGCTAACGCTGCCAGTGCTGTTTCTGGCGCTATCTCATTGCATTCCAGCAAGTAGATAAGATCTACTGCCAGTTGCAGTTCTGGTGACGCTTTTTCAACTGACATAATCTGGCCAATATTTGATTTTCAGTGAGTGAGGAAAGTCGGGTAGGATAAGCTACTGCCAGTTCCCATCTGACTTGATTTCAATTCATCTACCTAATAGATTTCAAGCTGTACTGAGGCGGCAAGTGAGAAAAACCGATAAGTTCACATAAACAAAGGTATGGGAGATTCAACCCAGCCGCCCCCGCAACTTGAAACAAGGTAGGCATAAAACAGTATAGAAAAGTATTCGCTATCGAAACCCTAATGATTCAAAAAATGTGACAAATATTCAAAAACCGCTCTCTTTCTTCTCAATGCTGCGCTCTATTTTTATCAGTGCCTGTCGGCAACGCATCAAACGGCCTTCCAAGGCGGCGAGTTCTTTCTGTATTTTTTGCTGCTCGGTCAGTAAATTTTGTTTACCCAGTTGGCTCTCTCTGTCCTGAATCATCGCCAGTATGCGCCGCTCATAATCTTGATGCTCAGCCAGCTTATGGTAAGGGTCCAGCTTATTATATTTGGGTTCAGGGTTGGTTTTTCTCAGCTTTTGAGTGGCTAACTCTCTTTGTAAGGCCGATATTTGCGCGACCAGCTTTTCAGCTAAAAAAGCGACTTGCTGTGTGCGATTCTCTGCAACGACCAGTTTCAATTGGGCCATGTTTTTGTGCACTTCCAGTAGATAATCACGAAAGCGGTTACCATGATTGCCAAATAATTTCAGGTCAAAACGGGCTTGCTGAGAAGGCATATTGGCTTGTGGGCCAACCTGCGCCGACAATGCCTCTATTTGGCTTTCAAGCACCTGCAATAGCTTTTCTGTACTCATGGTGCTTCTCCTGGATTCTTTTCGCTAGCTTGCCTTTGAATGCCAGGACTGACAAGCGAGGGGCGGCTAAAACGCTATTTAGGGGTAATAATGCCAAGAATACCTATTGATGATGACTCGTGCATGCGTTATTGATAGGACCATATTAAGACATCTTATTATAAAGGGAGTTTATGTCTCGTTGGTTGTTGATAGCTTTAGGTTGGCTGGCCGTCATTTTAGCGACCTTGGGTGTCGTGCTGCCACTTTTACCCACTACGCCGTTTTTGCTACTGGCGGCGTGGTGTTTTGCACGTTCCTCTCCCCGCTTTCATCATTGGCTGCTCTATCGTTCATGGTTTGGTGGCTATATCCGCACGTGGCAACAACATCGGGCTTTGCCCCCAGGCGCTAAATGGAAAGCCATATTGGTGACGGTACTCACGTTTGCTATTTCGCTCTGGTGGGTGAAAATTTGGTGGGTCAGAATCATCTTGCTGGTGATATTAACGCTATTATTAACATTTATGTTGCGGATGCCAGTTATTGACCTATCGCAACGAAAAAGGCTCTGAGCCGTTCACATCAGTTGCATTTTAATGCCAGTTTGCATAGATTTGAGCGTTTTCGTGCGCGGGATATTCCCTCGTTGCGTCTTTAAGGTTAAAGATGCAGTAATTTACTCTATCGAGGCATGGTGAGTTGATAGGCTAAGTTACTCAGTTGATGCCATTTTAGCATCGGCTGGCCGCGCTTTAGTATGTACAGCAGTTTTATCAGGCACAAATTATGACCGCTACTGCACCTAATACAGCACAACAGCTTAAATATATTAAAGACAGTATCAAAACCATCCCCGATTATCCAAAAACGGGAATACTGTTCCGGGATGTGACCAGCTTGCTGGAAGACCCATTAGCCTATGCCGCCAGCATTGAGCTGTTGACTGAGCGCTATCTGGATAAGGGCGTGACTAAGGTTGTGGGTACTGAAGCCCGTGGTTTCCTGTTCGGTGCGCCGGTGGCTTTATCTCTTGGTGTTGGCTTTGTTCCCGTCCGCAAGCCCGGCAAATTACCCCGTGCAACCATCAGCGAAAGCTATGAGTTAGAATACGGTACTGACAAACTCGAAATCCACACTGACAGTATTCAACCGGGCGATAAAGTCTTAGTTATTGATGACTTACTGGCGACCGGCGGAACCATTGAAGCAACGGTTAAGCTTATTCGTCAACTGGGTGGTGAAGTCACCGACGCCGCATTTGTGATTAATTTACCCGATTTAGGTGGCGAAGCTCGCCTGAATGACCAAGGTATTACTTGCTACAGCCTGGTTGATTTCGACGGCCATTGATTGTACTGAAAATATCAGCCTCGCTGTCAGTAGTGAGGCTGTGTTAGCATGACCCTCTATATTATTCAACTTCTCCGGTATTAATGAGCTATCAGGTCCTTGCCCGTAAGTGGCGCCCCAAAACGTTTGCAGACGTCGTTGGTCAGGAACATGTCCTGACAGCGTTGGCTAATGGCCTTTCATTAGGGCGAATTCATCACGCCTATTTATTTTCTGGCACCCGTGGGGTAGGTAAGACCTCTATTGCCCGGTTGTTAGCCAAAGGTCTCAACTGCGAAACGGGCATTACTGCTACCCCTTGCGGTACCTGCGCTAATTGCCTGGAAATCGAGCAAGGCCGGTTTGTTGACCTGATCGAAATCGATGCGGCCTCGCGCACTAAAGTCGAAGATACCCGAGAACTGCTGGATAATGTCCAATATGCACCCGCCCGTGGCCGCTTCAAGGTCTACCTGATCGACGAAGTTCATATGTTGTCACGGCACAGTTTCAACGCATTATTGAAGACGCTTGAAGAACCGCCAGCCCATGTGAAATTCCTGCTGGCGACGACCGATCCGCAGAAGTTACCCGTCACCATACTTTCCCGCTGCTTGCAGTTCCACCTTAAGGTCATTGATGTTGAGGTGATTCGTGCCCAGCTCGAAAAAATACTGCTAGCGGAGCAAATCAATAGTGATGCAAGGGCCTTGCAATTATTGGCTCGCGCCGCTGATGGCAGTATGCGAGATGCTCTTAGTTTGGCTGATCAGGCTATTGCGATGGGGGATGGTCATGTCACTACCGCCACCGTCAGCCAAATGCTGGGAACATTGGATGATGAGCAGCCACTGGCAATTATTGAAGCGTTAGTGAGTGCGGATGGCGCGCGAGTGATGGCCCAGCTTGAGCAAGCGGCATCTCGCGGCGTTGACTGGGAAAACCTGTTAGTCGAAACCTTAAGTTTGCTGCACCGCATTGCGATGGTGCAGTTATTGCCCTCCATGCTGGATAATCACTACGCGACTATTGAGCCGCGATTACGCGAACTGGCGCGAACACTACCGCCGACAGATATCCAGCTGTACTACCAGACATTGCTGGTGGGGCGAAAAGAGTTGGCATATGCCCCTGACCGCCGCATGGGGGTCGAAATGACCTTATTGCGCGCCTTGGCATTTCACCCTAAAGCCATCATTGCCGAACCGCAAATAGTGCCGGTGAGTGCTCCTGCGGCGCAGGCCGATAATACGCCGCCGCAACATATGCAGGCTCCGGCCTATGCCCAACATGCACCACAGCATGAGGCTCCGCCATTAGGTGTCACTGCGCCGGTTAATACCGAACTTCCCGATTCTACCGCGCAATTGCTGCAAGCGCGCACGCAGTTACTGCGACAGTCGGGGACGACCACACCAAAAAAGAATGAGCCGGCAGCGCCAGGAAAAGCGCGGCCGGTAAACTCAGCGCTGGAGCGTTTAGCTTCTGTGACTGAGCGCAGCCAGCAGCGACTGGCCGCCAAACCCACGGCAGAAAATAAGCCGACGAAGAAAGAAGCTTATCGTTGGACGGCGCAGAACCAACCAGAGGTGCCGACAGAGCCGGTAGCAACACCGAAAGCATTGCGATCTGCGTTGGAGCATGAAAAAACGCCGGAACTCTCTGCTAAGTTGGCGCAAGAGGCGACAGCGCGAGATTCGTGGGCGGCAGAGATAGATAAGTTACATATTCCCAAATTGGTGCAGCAACTTGCGCTGAATGCTTTCAAAGAAGAAATAGAACCGGGTAATATTTGCCTTCACTTGCGTTCTGCTCAGCGCCATTTAAACTCGCCCTCGGCACAAAAGACGTTGGCAGATGCATTGAGTGAATTACACGGTAATACGGTCACACTAAGTGTTATCGAAGATGATAATCTGGCGGAGCGTACCCCGCTAGAGTGGCGGCAGGCCATTTATGAAGAAAAACTGGCACAAGCACGCCAGTCAATTATCGCGGATAATAATATTCAGACACTGCGTCGTTTCTTCGACGCCGATCTGGATGAAGAAAGTATCCGACCGGTTTAACCGCTGCGATAAGTGCATGGTGCACTGACGCGGCCCCTTGCGATGAGAGATGACTATGTTTGGTAAAGGCGGTATTGGCAATTTAATGAAACAAGCCCAGCAGATGCAGGAAAAAATGCAGCAGATGCAGGAAGAAGTCGCCAAATTGGAAGTTACCGGTGAATCTGGCGCGGGCTTGGTAAAAGTGACTATCAATGGGGCGCATAACTGCCGCCGGGTTGAAATCGACCCAAGCCTGTTGGTTGAAGAAGATAAAGAAATGCTGGAAGATTTGATTGCTGCGGCATTGAACGATGCTGCTCGTCGTATCGATGAAACGCAAAAAGAAAAAATGGCTTCGGTATCAAGTGGTATGCAGTTACCACCAGGCTTTAAGATGCCGTTCTGATGCAAACCAGTCCACTCCTTGAATCATTGATGGAGGCGCTGCGCTGTTTGCCGGGTGTCGGCCCGAAATCGGCGCAGCGGATGGCATTCCAATTGTTACAGCGGGATCGTAGCGGTGGAATGCGCCTGGCACAGTCATTGACACGCGCAATGTCTGAAATTGGTCACTGTGCTGACTGTCGTACCTTTACCGAGCAAGAGCATTGCACTATTTGCTCTAATCCGCGGCGGCAGCAAAATGGTCAAATCTGTGTGGTCGAAAGCCCGGCAGATATCCATGCCATTGAGCAAACAGGCCAGTTTGGTGGGCGCTATTTTGTGTTGATGGGGCGTTTATCCCCCCTGGACGGCATAGGCCCCGGTGATATTGGTTTGGATTTGCTTGAAAAGCGGCTGGAAACTGAAACGATCACTGAAGTCATTCTGGCGACCAACCCGACAGTCGAAGGGGATGCGACCGCCAACTATATCGCTGAGATATGCGGCCAGTATGGTGTGTTAGCCAGCCGTATTGCGCATGGCGTGCCGGTGGGCGGCGAGTTGGAAATGGTTGATGGCACCACCTTATCCCACTCGTTAGCGGGGCGAAATCCCATTAAGTTCTGATTTCTTTCAGCGCCCATCCTATTTAATCGGGTGGGCGATTGTTTTGTTATTGATTATCATATGAATAATTTCATCCGTGATGTTCAATCAATCGCCCCTGATTCTCTGTTTTTTCTGCGTTAAGGCTTGAAAACCCCCGCAATTGACCCCATTTGATCCTCATTGTTCGATTTTATCTATACCCGTCATCTTTCAAATTGCAGGTGTGTTGGCTGCACTCGTTCACCCGAATCACTGACTGGAGTCAGCTCATCGGGCTCACGAGCTTGCCGTCGGCCTGTATTTTTGAAATCTATAGGGTAAACCTGTCGGTAATTTGGATTGAGGTAATTAATGAGTATGAAAGGTCAAGAAACCCGTGGATTTCAGTCAGAAGTAAAACAACTTCTTCATTTGATGATTCACTCGCTTTATTCCAATAAAGAAATTTTCTTGCGCGAGCTTATCTCTAACGCCTCTGATGCGGCCGATAAACTCCGTTTCCGCGCACTGTCTCACCCAGAATTGTTTGAAGGCGATGGTGAGCTGCGTGTGCGTTTATCTTTTGATAAAGAAAAGCGCACTTTGACCCTAAGTGATAACGGCATTGGTATGAGCCGTGAAGAAGTTATTGATAATCTCGGTACTATCGCGAAATCAGGGACTAAATCATTCCTCGAATCTATCGGTTCAGACCAGGCGAAAGATAGCCAATTAATTGGCCAGTTTGGTGTGGGCTTCTATTCTGCTTTCATCGTGGCAGATAAAGTCACTGTTCGCACTCGCGCAGCTGGCACGCCGGCAGATGCAGGCGTGTTCTGGGAATCAGCAGGCGAGGGTGATTACACTATCGCGGATATCACCAAAGAAGACCGTGGAACAGAAATTACATTGCACCTGCGAGAGGGTGAAGATGAATATCTCGATGACTGGCGTTTGCGCTCTGTTATCAGCAAATATTCAGACCATATTGCGCTGCCAGTCGAAATCCAAAGTAAAAATGAAGAAGATGGCACCGTCACTTGGGAGAAAATCAACAAAGCCCAGGCGCTATGGACTCGCGGCAAAGCTGAAATAACTGACGACGAATACACAGCATTCTACAAGCATATTGCTCATGACTTCACTGACCCACTGATTTGGAGTCATAACCGCGTAGAAGGTAAGCAAGAGTACACCAGTCTGTTGTACATCCCGGCGCAAGCGCCTTGGGATATGTGGAATCGCGACCATAAACACGGCCTGAAACTGTATGTGCAACGTGTGTTTATCATGGATGACGCTGAGCAGTTCATGCCGAATTATCTGCGTTTTGTTCGTGGCCTGATTGATTCTAATGATCTGCCGCTGAACGTTTCGCGTGAGATCTTGCAAGACAGCCGTGTAACGCAGAACCTGCGCAGTGCGCTGACTAAGCGTGTGCTGCAAATGTTGGAAAAACTGGCTAAAGACGATGCTGAGAAATATCAGCAGTTCTGGCAGCAGTTTGGTATGGCGCTCAAAGAGGGGCCAGCGGAAGACGGTAGCAACAAAAATACCATTGCCAAGTTGCTGCGCTTCGCTTCAACCCAGACAGACAGCTCCGCGCAGACCGTGTCGCTAGAAGATTATGTCAGCCGCATGGCCGAAGGGCAGGAGAAGATTTATTACATCACTGCTGATAGCTATGCTGCGGCCAAGAACAGTCCGCACTTGGAACTATTCCGTAAAAAAGGTATTGAAGTCTTGCTGTTGTCTGATCGCATCGACGAATGGATGATGAGTTACCTGACTGAGTTCGATGGCAAAGTTTTCCAATCAGTCAGCAAAGCAGATGACTCATTGAATAAACTGGCCGATGAAGAGCGCACCGATCAGCAAGAAGCGGATAAAGCGCTGGAGCCTTTTGTCGAGCGAGTGAAAACGCTGCTGGGTGAGCGGGTTAAAGATGTTCGCCTAACCCACCGTTTGACGGATACTCCGGCTATTGTGACCACGGATGCGGATGAAATGAGCACGCAAATGGCGAAATTGTTCGCCGCTGCTGGCCAACAAGCACCGGAAGTGAAGTACATCTTCGAATTGAATCCAGAGCATGGCTTGGTCAAACGTGCCGCTGATGTGGCTGATGACACTCAATTCGCTGAATGGGTTGAGTTATTACTGGATCAAGCGCTACTGGCTGAGCGAGGAACCTTAGAGGACCCTAATCAGTTTATTCGCCGCATGAACCAGCTATTAACCGCTTAATTTAGTATTAGAACGCCTCAGGTATGTAAGGTGTCTGAGGCGTTTTTTTTATTTAGTTTCATGCTGTTATAGTTATATTTCCCCAGAATTTTCCTGATCGAACCCCTCTGTCTCGCCTCGCGCGCCTTGAGCCAACCCCCCTGAAAATGGTAAGGTTGCTTGTTTTCCGCATTTTCGATTTATTTAAGTAAAAACACATAGAAAAACTACATAGCAAGGGGATTTACGCAATGCGTATCATTCTGCTGGGCGCTCCGGGCGCTGGTAAGGGTACTCAGGCTCAATTCATCATGGAGAAATACGGTATTCCGCAAATCTCTAC
>NZ_JBLWEX010000118.1:0-10873 GCF_048323875.1 Yersinia sp. LJYL362 | reverse complement strand
ATTCCATAATCGCGCGGGCACCAAATGCGGTGGCAGCGATAAACCCGCCAAATAGCGTGGGAGCATCCGTTCCCAGATTGAGATCAGTGATAACGCCTTTTAGTCGCTGATTGGCATTCGGGGTGCGGCGGCCATTAAACCAATCCAATACCACTGGCAGATTATCAAGTGAGGGATTTTTAGCCCATTCAGCCGTCAGTGAAGCCAGCAGGGTAGATTCAATCTGTTTTAACTGTGGTTGTAATTCTGGTTGTGTCAGTGCAGCTTGATGCAGTGGCCAGCTCAATAAACGGCTGAACCAGGCATACATGTCACCGAATGCTGACTGGCCCGCTTCCATACCAATCCAGCCGGGAACCACGCTACCTTCTACCTGGCCACAAATCCCAGCAATCGCGCGGTCACCGACGAGCTTCTCATCGGCAATCAAAATATCGCAAGTAGAAGTGCCAATAACTTTAACCAAAGTATAAGGTTGAGCACCGGCTCCGACGGCACCCATATGACAATCGAATGCACCACCTGAAATAACCACAGTCGCAGGCAGCCCCAAACGCTCGGCCCATTCAGCGGTAATCAGACCGACCGGGCGTTCAGCGGTATAGGTATCAGTGAACATCGGGTCATCGAGTTGGCTGACTAAACTGTTATCAAGTGCGGCCAGGAATTCACGCGGCGGTAATCCTCCCCACGATGGGTGCCACAAGCTTTTATGCCCCGCAGCGCACCGACCCCGCTGAATATCTTTAGGAGCCGTGGTGCCTGAAAGTAGCGCGGGAACCCAGTCGCATAGCTCAATCCATGATACCGCTGCATCTCGCACCGCTTTATCGGCGCGCGTGACATGCAGAATTTTCGCCCAAAACCATTCAGAAGAGTAAACCCCACCGATATAACGCGAATAATCCTCAAATTCGCCACTGCGACATAACCGATTGATTTCTTCAGCTTCTTCTATGGCGGTGTGATCTTTCCATAGTACGAACATTGCATTAGGGTTTTCAGCAAAATCAGGACGTAACGCCAATACCTGACCTTGTGCATCAATCGGTGCGGGGGTGGAACCGGTGGTATCAACGCCGATGCCAATAATGTGTTGGCGTTGTTCTCCTGACAGGCGGCTAACGACTTGGCGGATAGCCTGTTCCATGGCTTCGATGTAGTCGAGGGGATGGTGACGGAACTGGTTTTGCGCAGCGTGGCTGTAGAGGCCTTTCTGCCAGCGAGGGTAGTAAACAACTTCAGTGTCTATCTCGGTGCCATCCTGACAATCCACCGCCAATACCCGAACGGAATCGCTGCCAAAATCCAACCCGAGCGAGATAGCCTCTTTTGTCAAAAAAGGGCGGTCTGCCGATATAACGTCGCCTGTCATGGTGGTTGCTCCTAACTCATTACTGAAAACAAGGATTCAAGGGCAATTACTTATTAATTACTAACCCTATTAATTGCTAACAAAGATAGGAGTGAGTGACAGCAAGAGGTGAGGAGTCAATAGCTGGAAGTATGCACTTTTCTGCTTCCTATAGCGTTTTTGTGATGCTAGTCAAAAGTTAGCAATAGGTTAAATTTGCTGAATACATGGATAAATAAACTGTAATCCCTGGATGTGATAGCGCTCTACATTCTGACACGTAATTAACGTTAAAACTGTTCCCGTCTTAGCGGATATGGTGAGGTTAGGTCGCTTTTAATAAAGGATTAAAGCTTATTAACGTTGAAAAACACGATTGATAACGTTTCCACTGAAAAACAATTGATTGTTGTTGGTGTTGATTAAATAAACAAAAAATATCTCTTCCTACAAAAAAAGTCCGGAGAACACTATGCATAAATTAACTAAAGCGCTGGCAGTGGTTGGGTTAGCGGCAGTTATGTCACATTCAGCTATTGCCGAAAGCATGAAACTAGGATTTTTAGTTAAGCAACCTGAAGAGCCTTGGTTCCAGACCGAGTGGAAGTTTGCCGATAAAGCGGGCAAAGATTTAGGTTTTGAAGTGATAAAAATAGCCGTACCCGATGGTGAAAAAACCCTAAATGCCATCGACAGTCTGGCCGCCAGTGGTGCGAAAGGTTTCGTTATCTGTACCCCTGATCCGAAACTAGGGCCCGCCATTGAAGCTAAGGCTCGCAGTTATAACCTGAAAGTGATCGCCGTTGACGATCAATTCGTCAATGCCAAAGGCAAACCCATGGAGAGCGTGCCATTGGTGATGATGGCGGCGACCAAAATTGGTGAGCGCCAAGGGCAAGAACTGTGGAAAGAGATGAATAAACGGGGGTGGCAGCCAGGGGAAACCGCAGTTATGGCGATCACTTCTGATGAGCTGGACACCGCGCGCCGTCGCACTTCTGGCTCAATGGAGGCATTGAAAGCTGCGGGCTTCCCGGAAAAACAGATCTACAAAGTTCCCACTAAATCCAATGATATCCCAGGGGCATTCGATGCCGCTAACTCTATGTTAGTACAGCATCCTGAAGTGAAAAACTGGCTGATCGTCGGGATGAACGACAACACCGTATTGGGTGGTGTGCGTGCCACTGAAGGTCAGGGCTTTAAGGCTCCGAATGTGATAGGCATTGGTATCAATGGGGTTGATGCGGTTAGCGAACTATCCAAAGGTCAGGCGACTGGCTTCTACGGTTCTCTGTTACCCAGCCCGGATATCCACGGTTATAAGAGCATTCAGATGCTGCATGACTGGGTCACCAAAGATGTTGAGCCAGCGAAATTTACTGAAGTGACTGATGTGGTGCTGATCACCCGCGATAACTTCAAAACTGAGTTAGAGAAGAAAGGCTTGATGTAATTCCACTACACGCTATGGCGCATCGGGGTCATTTGATATTTGGCCCCGCTGCAACCCAAACTTTATAAGGAAACCATCATGTCAGCACTCCATTCTGCGTTACAAGCCGAGCTGGAAGCCGAACAGTCACCGTATCTGGCTTTTTGTGGCATCGGAAAAAGTTTCCCCGGTGTGCAAGCGCTGGATGATATCAGTTTTACCTGTCAGGCCGGGCAAATCCATGCCCTGATGGGGGAGAATGGCGCAGGGAAATCGACTCTGCTGAAAATTCTCAGCGGCAATTACACCCCGACTCAGGGTGAGATTCATATTAAAGGCAAAGCCGTTAATTTTACCAATACCACCGAAGCGCTTGATGCGGGCGTGGCAATCATTTATCAGGAACTGCATTTGGTTCCGGAAATGACAGTGGCAGAAAATATCTATTTGGGCCAATTGCCCACCAAGATGGGCATGGTTGATCGTAAATTACTGCGTTATGAGTCCAGCTTACAACTCAAACATTTGGGGCTGGATATTGACCCCGATACGCCACTCAAATACCTCTCCATCGGCCAATGGCAGATGGTGGAAATTGCTAAGGCACTGGCGCGTAATGCCAAAATTATTGCGTTTGATGAGCCGACCAGTTCGCTTTCTGCACGGGAAATCGAGCAACTGTTCCGGGTGATCCGGGAGTTACGTGCTGAAGGGCGCGTCATCTTGTATGTCTCTCACCGTATGGAAGAAATCTTTGCGCTGAGTGATGCCATTACCGTGTTCAAAGATGGCCGCTACGTACGTACTTTTGATGATATGGATCAGGTGAATAATGATTCGCTGGTACAAGCCATGGTCGGGCGCAATCTGGGGGATATTTATGGTTATCTGCCGCGTGACATTGGGCCTGAGCGCCTGACTTTACAAAACGTTAAAGCCATTGGCGTGAAATCTCCCATTAGCCTAACCGTACATCAAGGTGAGATTGTCGGCTTGTTTGGGCTGGTCGGTGCAGGGCGCAGCGAATTACTTAAAGGGCTATTTGGTGGTACCAAACTGACCAGTGGGCAGGTGTTACTGGATGGCCAGCCGCTCACTATTCGCTCGCCGATTGATGCCATTACCGCCGGAGTCATGCTGTGCCCGGAAGATCGCAAAGCCGACGGTATCATTCCAGTACATTCGGTGCAGGACAATATCAATATCAGCGCCCGCCGCAAAACACTGACCGCTGGCTGCCTGATTAACAATCGCTGGGAACAAGAGAACGCCGCACTACGCATTCAGTCCTTGAATATCAAAACCCCTGGCCCTCAGCAGTTGATTATGAATCTCTCCGGAGGAAATCAGCAGAAAGCCATTTTGGGCCGCTGGTTATCTGAGGATATGAAAGTGATCCTGCTGGATGAACCGACACGCGGTATTGACGTCGGCGCCAAGCATGAAATCTATAACGTGATTTATGAACTGGCGAAACAGGGCATTGCCGTACTGTTTGCGTCGAGCGATTTGCCAGAGGTTCTTGGGCTGGCGGACAGAATTGTGGTGATGCGCGAAGGATCCATCTCCGGTGAGTTAAATCACGATGATGCCACTGAAGAGCAAGCGCTCAGTTT
This sequence comes from Yersinia sp. LJYL362, assembly GCF_048323875.1. Classification (NCBI taxonomy): domain Bacteria; kingdom Pseudomonadati; phylum Pseudomonadota; class Gammaproteobacteria; order Enterobacterales; family Yersiniaceae; genus Yersinia; species Yersinia sp. LJYL362. The sequence goes on along the minus strand of NZ_JBLWEX010000118.1, from coordinate 6,468 downwards.
GGCGATGCTACGTACCCCGAATATTGCGACGGATACCGCACCAGCGGTGGCCTGATTGTGAAGGAGAAGATTGTAATGAATACATCCATGTCCAGCGTGACGTTAAGTTCAGATAAGAAACCCCCTGCATCACCTCAGTCGCAGCCACCGCAAGAGGCTCCCGCTAAAAGAGGGCTGGGGCTATCTCGCATTTGGGATAGCTACGGCATGCTGGTGGTATTCGCCGTGGTGTTTATTGGCTGTGTCATATTTGTGCCTAATTTTGGCTCCTTTATCAATATGAAAGGTTTGGGGCTGGCTATCTCAATGTCCGGGATGGTGGCGTGCGGTATGCTGTTTTGTTTGGCATCCGGTGATTTTGACTTATCTGTCGCATCAGTTATTGCTTGTGCGGGGGTCACCACCGCGGTAGTCATCAATATGACCGAAAGCTTATGGCTGGGGGTGGGGGCGGGTTTGTTACTGGGCGCATTATGTGGTCTGATCAACGGTTTTGTCATTGCCCGGCTGAAGATAAACGCCCTGATAACCACTCTGGCAACCATGCAGATTGTTCGTGGTCTGGCTTACATTATTTCTGATGGTAAAGCGGTGGGTATCGAAGATGAACGTTTCTTTGCACTCGGTTATACCAACTGGCTGGGTTTGCCTGCGCCTATCTGGATCACTATTGCTTGCCTGGCACTGTTTGGTTTCTTGTTGAATAAAACCACCTTTGGCCGCAATACACTGGCGATCGGGGGTAATGAAGATGCCGCTCGTCTGGCCGGTGTTCCGGTGGTACGTACCAAAATCATTATCTTTGTGTTGTCTGGTCTGGTATCCGCCGCTGCGGGGATCATTCTGGCTTCACGTATGACCAGTGGTCAGCCAATGACCTCGATTGGTTATGAGTTGATAGTCATCTCCGCTTGTGTGCTGGGTGGGGTATCCCTCAAAGGCGGGATTGGCAAAATTTCCTATGTCATCGCCGGTATTTTGATTCTGGGGACAGTGGAAAATGCCATGAACCTACTGAATATTTCCCCGTTCTCGCAATACGTGGTGCGCGGCTTGATCCTGCTGGCAGCGGTTATCTTCGACCGTTACAAACAGCTGGCTAAACGGACGGTATAAGTGCACGGATGACAGGAAAGTCCATAAAAACCCACCGTGGCTCACAATTCTGTTATCACTATCGGGCAGTTTGAAATCTGCCCGATAAACTGATGTATGACGGGTATAAGCGCATAAATGACACCAAGGAGACTCAATGTACCATCGAATGGTTCAGGAACCACAACCCAATCCCTTGCTGCCAGGCTACACTTTTAACGCTTATTTGGTGGCTGGATTAACCCCGATTCTGGCTGATGGACCACTCGATTTCTTTATCGACCGGCCCGGCGGCATGAAAGGTTATATCTTGAATCTGACCATTAAGGGGCAGGGCAAGATTTTTGATGGTGAAAACACCTTTTACAGTAACCCTGGTGATTTGCTGCTCTTTCCACCTAAAGCGGCACATTATTATGGTCGCTCACCTAACAGTGATTGTTGGTATCATCGCTGGGTCTATTTCCGTCCTCGGGCCTATTGGGCAGATTGGTTGGAGTGGCACAGTAAAACCCATGAAGTAGGGCGTTTATCCTTACCCAACAATAACTTGTTGCTGGAATTCGATCGTCTGTTTGCCAATATAGAACAGACACAAAAATCCGGACGGCGCTTTGGTGAAGAGCTAGGGATGAATTTGCTAGAGCGGCTATTGCTACGTTCAATGGAAGAAGATCCTCTCAGCCCGCAACGTATTATGGACCCTCGGGTGATCGAAGCATGCCAATTTATCACCGGCAATTTGGCGGGTGAGTTGCGTATCGATGAAGTTGCCCGCCATGTCTGTTTATCACCATCACGCTTGGCGCACCTGTTTCGCGAGCAAGTGGGGATTAATATCTTGCGCTGGCGCGAAGACCAACGGGTGATCCGCGCTAAATTATTACTGCAAACCACGCAAGAACCGATCGCGACCATTGGTCGGGTGGTGGGATATGACGACCAGCTTTATTTTTCCCGAGTATTCCGTAAACGCGTAGGGGTTAGCCCCAGTGATTTCAGGCGTCGCAGCATTGAAACCAATTATCCACAACGCAGCTTACGCCACCCTGAATGGCGCGAGAATGGCGAGGGCATCGTAAGGGTTTAATGCCGCTGGTCTCGTGCAGCAAAAAATTACCTCTTGTCGCGGGAATCATCATAGTGTCAAATCGATTGTATCGAGTGATACCGGGCAAGAGGAAATATGTGATGGCTGAAAAAATAAAAGTGGGTTTACTGGGTTATGGCTACGCCAGTAAAACATTCCATGCTCCCCTGATAATGGGGACGCCTGGGCTGGAACTGGCAGGGGTTTCCAGTAGTGATGCCAGTAAAGTTCATGCAGATTGGCCGTCAATGACTGTCGTTTCTGATCCGCAAGCCTTATTTGATGACCCTTCAATTAAACTTATCGTTATTCCAACCCCCAATGATACCCATTTCCCTTTGGCCCAACGGGCACTGGCAGCCGGTAAACATGTGGTGGTCGATAAACCGTTTACCGTGACACTGTCACAAGCACGAGATCTGAAGAAACAGGCTGACGAAGCTGGGCTGCTATTATCTGTATTCCATAATCGCCGCTGGGACAGTGATTTTCTGACATTAAAAACACTACTGGCGGAAGGTTCGCTGGGGAAAATCGTCTATTTTGAATCTCACTTTGACCGTTATCGCCCTGAAATCCGTCAGCGCTGGCGCGAGCAAGGCGGCGCTGGCAGCGGTATTTGGTACGATCTGGGGCCGCATTTACTGGATCAAGCGCTGCAACTCTTTGGTTTGCCAGACAGCTTAAATGTGGATTTAGGAATGCTACGTCCAGGGGCGCAGTCGGTTGACTACTTCCATGCCATTCTCAGTTATCCAGATCAACGTGTGGTGTTGCATGGCACCGTTTTGGCGGCGGCAGAAACTGCGCGTTATATCGTCCACGGTATGCAAGGCAGCTACATTAAATTTGGTTTAGATCCACAGGAAGACCGACTGAAAGCGGGTGAGCGTTTACCGCAGGCTGACTGGGGCTATGACATGCGCGATGGTGTCGTGACACTGTCACATGATGGTGTTCTGGCCGAGAAACCGTTGCTGACATTACCGGGTAATTATCCTGCTTACTATGCTGGGATCCGTGAAGCCATTTTGGGTACGACAGCCAATCCGGTGCCAGCATCTGAAGCGATTACGGTGATGGAGTTGATTGAGTTGGGCATTGCCTCTGATCAACAGAAAAAAACGCTGCCAGTTGTCACTGCACATTGAGTTAGACCTCTTCGTTTTTTTTAAACTATACCCAAAGCTATTGGAGTTGCGGGTAGGCAGCAAGCGAACAAATCCCGATGAGCTTACATCAGTAAGTGATTCGGGTGAGTAAGCGTAGCTAACACCCCCGCAGCTTCCAGAGCGAAGGGTATATTGAAGGAATACTTTTGCATGTCTTGGTTACAACGCTTACGAATAGATAAGTTCTTATTGGTACTCATACTGGTGGTTATTATTGCCTCCATCTTCCCTTGTGAGGGTGAGGTCAAAGTAGGGTTTGAACACCTGACGACGGCGGCTATCGCATTACTGTTCTTTATGCACGGTGCCAAACTGTCCCGCGCTGCTATAGTCTCCGGCATGGGGCATTGGAAACTGCATTTGGTGGTATTCCTCAGTACCTTTGCCCTGTTCCCGCTATTGGGATTGGGTATGAATGTGTTAGTTCCCGGGGTGTTAACGCCAACGCTGTATCTGGGGTTCCTGTATCTGTGTGCATTGCCAGCGACAGTGCAATCCGCTATCGCCTATACCTCGGTGGCCGGAGGCAATGTTGCTGCTGCCATATGTAGCGCCTCGGCATCCAGTATCCTCGGTGTATTCTTATCACCGATTCTGGTGGGGATGTTGATGCATACCCAGGGGGGCGATACTGATACTCTGCATGCTATCGGTTCTATCGTCATGCAATTGATGGTGCCGTTTATTGTCGGTCACTTATCACGCCCACTGATAGCCAAATGGGTTGAGCGTCATAAGAAACTGGTCAATATTACTGACCGGTCATCGATTCTGTTGGTGGTTTATGTTGCCTTCAGTGAGGCGGTAGTGCAGGGGATTTGGCATCAAATCGACGGCTGGTCGTTGCTGGCAATATTGGTTTGTTCAATGGTCTTGCTGACATTGGTGTTGGTCGTCAATACGTTGGCTGCCCGTTGGTTGGGCTTCAATACTGCCGATGAAATTACCATTGTGTTCTGCGGTTCGAAGAAAAGTCTGGCTAATGGAATTCCGATGGCTAATGTGCTGTTTCCTGCCTCAGTAGTGGGGGTTATGGTATTGCCGCTGATGATATTCCATCAGGTTCAATTGATGGTTTGTGCGGTATTGGCGCAGCGATACGCCAAACGGGTCGCCAGAGAGAATGCGGAAATGCTCACCGCGAAAACACACGAGACATTGTAACTGGCCAACTCCCGTTATCGAAGGGGCGACCGTACCGTTTCCCCTTCATTTGGCTTCATCAGTGACTCGAAGCGCGTAGAACTTTTTAGTGATACGCGCTGTTTTGATATCCTGCTGTTTAGTCGCGAATTTTGTCGCGCAAGGCCTGCTTTTCTTGCTCACTGATAAATGCCATTGTCAGGCCATTTTCTTGCGCCTGACGAATTTCTTGTGGCGTCAGGCCAGCTGCTGGTGCGGCAATATGATACTCATTAGCAATTTCAATTCCTTGAACCGCAGGGTCATCAGTATTGATAGAGGCTAATACGCCATGGCGCAAGAAGGTGGCTAATGGGTGAGTCGCCAGTGATGCCACGGTGCTGGTTTGAATATTGGATGTCAGACAGGATTCAATACCAATATTATGCTCAGCCAGATAATCCATTAGTTTGATATCTTCTACGGCTTTAACACCGTGACCGATACGTTCTGCCCCTAACTCGCGAATAGCCTGCCAGATGCTCTCAGGTCCCGCGGCTTCACCGGCATGGACGGTAATCCGCCAACCGGCATCGCGCGCGCGGTTAAAGTGACTGCGGAATAGCCCACCAGGGAAACCCAGCTCATCACCCGCCAAATCCAGCGCAGTAATAGCATCACGATGTGCCAGTAAACCATCCAGTTCTTGCAAACAGGCTTGCTCACCAAAAGTGCGGCTAAGAATACCGATGAGACGAATATCAATATCAAAATCACGACAACCAGATTGAATACCATCAATGACGGCTTCAACTACACCGGCGACGGGTAACTGATGTTTCATTGCCATATAGAATGGAGAGAAACGCAGCTCGGCATAATGTAAGCCCGCATTCGCGGCATCTTCCACATTTTCATAAGCCACACGGCGGCAGGCCTCCAAAGAGCCTAAAACTGCGACGCCCCAATCCAACTTCTGCAGGAAGCTAACTAAATCAGGTTCAGTTTTAGTGATTTGAACATGCGGGCGCAGAGCCTCTAACTCATCAGCAGGTAGCGACAGATTGAACTGACGTCCCAGATCCAAAATAGTTTGCGCACGAATATTGCCGTCAAGGTGGCGATGAATGTCAGTCAAGGGAAGGCGGGGGTCAATCATATGTGCACTCACTGGATGATTATGGATTAAGTGCAGAACATTATAAAAACAAATCAGTGAAAATATCCACCGTGTTGCATAAAAAAGTGATGAAAGTCCCATTTGGGCACCTTTTTATCTTTCAAAAGGTGCCTGTATAACCGACGCAAACTCGCTATTCCCGCTGTAAAAACCGGATCCCATTAATGAGTTTATCCATTCCGCTTTCAACTTTACTGCGCGAACAACCGACATTAAGGCGTAGGAAACCACGGCCTTCTTCACCATAGGTGAAGCCCGGCATAATGGCGACTTTCTGTTGCTCGATCAGCACGTTCTGCAATTGATTATCGTCAATATTCAGTGGCCGCAAATCTATCCACGCCAAATAGGTTGCCTGCGGCGGTTGCCAGTTTAAGGTGGGAAATGCTTCATTCAACCGCTGAGCAACATAAGCCAGATTGGCTTGCAGATAACGGCGTAATTCGTCTAACCAGGGTTCAGCCTGGCGGTAGGCCGCAATATGCGCCACGATGGCTAAAACAGCTGGAGAAGAGAGGCCATCACGACCCTTTAACATTTGGCTATAGGTTTCACGTGTTTCAGTATCACTGATAAAACCGTAAGCCCCGGTGAGGGCCGGAATATTAAATGTCTTGGAACCCGAGGTCAGTAAGGCCCAAGGTGTTTGACCGACCTGACTCCACGGCGTGTGCACTTGATTATCCCACGTCATGTCCATATGAATTTCATCACTGATGACCTTGACCTGATGGCGCTCACATAACTCGGCCATGTGGGCGAGTTCTGCTGCTGTCCAGACCTTACCGGTGGGATTATGCGGGCTGCAC
>NZ_JBLWEX010000117.1:0-10862 GCF_048323875.1 Yersinia sp. LJYL362 | reverse complement strand
GTTTGAGTTGGCTGATGAATCACTGGATGAGCCGCCGCAACAATTGAAGCTCGCATTAACCGAGGCAGGCGTTGCGGGAGATAATTTTGCACCGCTTAAAATTGGTGCGCGGATATTACTTGAATAGCGTTGTGTTTCAGCGGGTTAAAGGTCACCCGCTGAAACCAACAAAAGCACATGCTATTGAACTGGCGCGCTAGATTCTGAATTGGTTGACGGCACTGGTCAAATCAGCCGCCTGAGCTTGTAATGCTGCAGAGGCTGCGGTCGATTCCTGCACTAATGCGGCATTTTGTTGCACCATAGTATCTAATTGCGTCACCGCACTGTTGATCTCATGAATGCCGCGCATTTGTTCATCTGCGGCGTTAGTGATTTCTGACATTATTGTCGTGACATCAGATACGCTGCTCACAATTTCAGTCATGGTATTACTCGCCTGGCGCACTTGACCAGAGCCGGAGGCGACACTGCTAACCGTTGAGTCAATCAGTGTTTTTATCTCTTTCGCCGCTTGCGCACTGCGTTGGGCTAAGGTGCGAACTTCCCCTGCGACTACCGCAAACCCACGGCCTTGCTCACCAGCCCGAGCCGCTTCCACCGCTGCGTTCAGTGCCAGAATATTGGTCTGGAAAGCAATACCATCGATAACACTGGTGATATCGCCGATTTTGCCCGAAGCAGCCTCAATAGATTCCATGGTAGTAATTACTTTAGCGATAACCTCGCCACCACGAGAAGCATCATTAGCCGCAGAAAGCACCGCTGTATTGGCTTGTCTTGCCGCACTGGCAGACTGTGCCACGGTTGCTGAGATTTGTTCTAATGCCGCCGAGGTTTGTTGCAAACTGGCGGCGGCTGATTCTGTTCGGCCCGACAAATCCTGATTACCCGCTGCAATTTCATTAGCGGCAATACTGACAGACTCGCTGGTATTGCGGATTTGTGCCATGACGCCACTGAGCTTGTCAGCAAAATTATTGAATGAAAGGGCTATTTTGGCGACTTCATCGCGACCTTCGACCGGTAAGCGCTGAGTTAAGTCTTCGGTACCTGAACTGATGGCATCCATCGCTTGGTGTACATGTGTCAATGGCGTCAGCGCACGTTGCGTAATCAGACTAATAATGACTACAGCAATTAAGATAATGACGATCAGGGTGACTAAAGATGTCGTCAACAATGAGCGCATACCCGCAGTGGCATGGGCTTTGTCCAGGGCGACCACGGTAAACCACTGGGTACCAGGTACCGCTTGTGCGAGCAACAACTTAGTGCTGCCACCGATCTCTGCAGCGGTAGGGGAGGTTGCAGTTAGCAGCGTTTTAAGATCCAATGTTGGCGCTATCTCACTCAACGGCTTAAGGGTTAACTGTGAATCTGGGTGTGCGATAATGGTGCCATCCGCATCAATTAACATACCAAAGCTATCATCCGTTGGATGGATGGATTTCACGTTAGCAATCACGCTATCCATGGTGACATCAGCAGCTAACACGCCTTTCACACTGCCATCTTGAATAATAGGCAATGCAAAAGTCACAACTAATTGATTAGTCCCTGCATCAATATAAGGGGGAGTCACCACCGGGCTACCCGCTTTCACTGCTTGTAAATACCAAGGGCGCCCGGTGGGATCGTAGCCAGCAGGAATACCATCAGGATTAGAAAAAACGGCCGTCTTATTTGCGTAACCAATATAAACATTAATGAAGTTGCCTGCGGCAGCAACCTGGCGTAAGGCTGCAATAGGATCCGCTGCCAGTGCGCTCTCTTTAAGAGACACGATCATTTGTGTCTTCATCGCTACCCAATCGGCAATTCCAACCCCATGACTGGCGGTGACCGCCTTCAAGGTGTTATCGATTGCGCTACTGTTATATTTGTTAGCAACGGAGTAGTTAAAGTAAGTATTAATGGCAAGGGAGCCCGCCACGATGATAATGCAGGCAGCCAAGATACGTGAACGAATGGAATCAAGCATAGAGCGTCCTAAATAAAGGGGAAGGCGTAATTCAAGTAACGGCTTGGCTGAGATAAACTTGAGCTGGGTCACAGTAACAAACTGTAATTAGTGCGCTATTGTTAATACTTCTTTATGTAACAGTGACGGGATGGAGGTTTTTTGTTGATCTCGATATCTAATAAAAACAAAAGCTTGGTAATCAATTTAATCTTAACTTCGTGGTGAAAATTCAAATAAAGTTGAAAAAAATAGTGACATTTAAACTGCAAAATCAGCATCAATCTTGCTGAAACGGGGCGTGTCAGCAAGATTGATGCTGTAATTGGTGATGATGAGGTGAGGGGTTAAAACTTATACAGCAGGCCAAAGCCGATGGTGTGGTTTTTCTGAGCGATACCGGAGCTATCAGCATGATTCTGAGATGTGCCGGTAGTACGGTTGAGGATTTGTGTTGCTCCTTTACCTTCGGTGTACTGGTTCCAGGCTGCTTCCACAAATAATTTGGTGCTTGGGGTGATGTAATATCCGGCATCTACCACTATGGCGTAATAGCGAGAGTTTTTGTTGCTGTCTTTGAATGAAAGTTTGCGCGAATAGTGTTCGTCATGCCCATTGGCATTTACCCAACGGCTGTATTTTAGCAAGGTATTAAACTCAAATTTTTGATAATGATAGCTTCCCGCCAGGCCAAGATAGGTCATATCAAACTTTTGTTTATATCCGATAACGGTAACAGTATCCGAAGTTGTAAAAATATTTTTACCGTTATCATAATTATAGTTTCCACCATAAGCGGTCCAACTGCTGTTATTACGTTGATAACCGGACATCATCGCAATACGATAATTTTTTTGCTTTAAAAACCAAAATTTCGCATTAAGATCAATTTCGTTAGCATAATTCAAATTGGTTTTGTCATGGTGAGACCAATCAGTCCATTTGGTTTGATCAGGCTTTAGCCAATCATAATCATCCATGGTTCCTGTGCTGGAAGATAATGTAGACCATCCACGAGCCGTTAAGGTTAAACGGGATAACAGATCCCATGATACATCCATTTTAATAATAGGGGTGTTTTCCGTCTTCCAGTCTAATTGACTAACTTTCCGATTATTGCTGTCATAAACATATTCATTTGCTTCTGTATTTAATAAGCCTAGCGAGGTACTGACAGTTAAACTATCAGTAATATTGGTATGATGACTGGCGACAGCAGAGTGAGACAGTGCGAGAAGAACTGATGCGCTCAGAATTTGTTTTACTGCGATATTAGCTTCCATGATTAACCTTTAATTTGTTTAAATCTTCATGGAGAAAGCTAACATTGCTAAGAATTTAAATACGTTAATTAAAGATTAAAAAAAAATTAAAAAGATTAAATTACAGCATGACAATTTCATCAAACTTAATATGAGCTGGGGTTGGTTACCCAGCTTAATTGTATTTAAAACTCATGGACTAGCCATTCATCGGCTTGTTCAAACATTTCTTCTACTAAACGGTTGAGCACTGATTTTTCTTGTTTAGTTGCATCAGTATTAATGCCATTGGCTTGCATCGGCTTGACCTTAACCTCGGCACCGGGAAACACTTGATGCACACGTTTGGTCAATTCAGCTTTAATCATTTCATTGGCGTTAGTCAGGCCGGCGACATTCCGTTTGTCATAAATTAATTCTACTCGCATGATTTCTTTCCTGGGTGATTAATACTGTATTAATATACAGCTATATTTGGCATAAAACAACCGAGTTTTAGCCATTTTAATGTGAAATGAGGTTAAATGATTGTTTTAGTGATATAAAAAATAACCGCAGGTGATTAAATGGCTAATCACCTGCGGTTATTTTTATGCGAGATTTTATCTTCTTGTTTATACACATGATTTAGATTTTTTGACACGCTAATATAAATCTAAGAATAGGTGGCTTTGGCTAATCTATCTCTAACCAGCGGGCATCAACCACCACGCCAAGTATCTTACAGTTGCCATTCAGCTCAATTAAACGGTAAGCAGGATTCAATGGTTTCAAATACTTAACGCCAGCATCAACAATTAATTTTTTAAATGTCGCTTCATTATCGTCAGTTAATTTGGCGACAACAAAGTTACCTGGCATGGGTTCTTTTTCCGGATCGACCAGAATAATCATTCCTTCCGGAAAACTGATTCCTGACGGTGAAGTCATGGAGTCACCTTTTACGCTCAACCAAAATGCACTGTCATGCGCATTTTTGGTCGACTCAGGCCAAATTTCTATATCACGTAATTGATAGGGTTCTATGGCCTCATACCAATTTCCTGCGCTAATCCAACTGATTAACGGGTAACTGTTAGCGACTGTCCCTGTGGGTTTGTCATTGAGTCGGTTTGGGGATGAGATAGACAAACTTTCAGCCATTTTTGCCAATTCTGTTGCCAAAGAAGGACTAAAACTACTAATAGGCTCATTAAGCACTTTGGCAAAAGCAGCTGCATTGGTCACATTGAGCGGGTTTATACCGTTTAGGAATTGGTTCACCGCACTTTGGCCCACCCCTAACTCATGCGCGACAGACTCCTGGGATATACCCAGTGCTTTTTTCTTGGCATTAAACAGCTCTTTCAGCCGTTTAGCGTCGTCTAACTGTTCTGGCGTCAATGGCTTCTTTTTCATGAGTCAATTTTATTACCGTTAGCAATAATATCCAATCACCTGCGGTATTGACTATAAAATCACTTGCGGTAATAATCAATCGAAATGTATAAGAGAAACGCATGTAATCGCACCGGCAACAGGCTCTGTGATCAGTGTCAGAGGCATCTGCGGCATGAGTTGCTCTGGTTCGCACAAGAGGACGGCAGCCAGATTTATCGGTGGTTTCCGTTGTTGAGCAATCGATAGGCTGAGGCGTCATTCCTTGACCCCGCCTTTTGTGGAGTAGTTATAAATGAGTTCAATAAACGGCAACGCAGCTGGCAGCCATAGCCAGAAAAGCCAGAGCATGAGAGATATTCAATTGGTGTTGGCGCGCTGGGGAGTATGGGCAAGATACAGTTCTGGGCTGGATTATTCATCTATTGCTGCGGGGTTTAAAGGACTCCTGGCTGATACTTCTAAAAACAAAGCTTCATGTTGCGATGATGATGGTTTAGTGGTCGATGGGTGTGTTGCCCGCTTAAAACAATATCGCCCAGATGAATATGAATTAATTATTCGCCATTATGTACTGAATCAATCAAAGCGTGCTATTGCACGTCAGCAAAAAAGAGATGAAAGGCTGATCAGAATTAATATACAAATGGCTGAAGGTTTTATTGATGGTTGCCTGGCAATGTTGAATGTAAAATTAGAAATGGATCCGTTTATTGAAAATATCCATTTTTATGAAAAAACATTAGTGCGGTCCGCGAAAAGTGTATTAGTCTGATAGCACTGGTTTATGAGTTCCGCAGGAATAATAATTTAAAGTCTCGCTATTGCGGGATTTTTTTATTTTCACATTTTTATTCATGAAGCAGGAAAATAAATTTAAAAATAGTGAAAAAAACATTAACGCGGTCCGCAAAAAGTGTATTAGTCTGATATCACTGGTTAGTAACACACTGATTGAATAACAGGAAAGCCCCGCATTGTCGGGGCTTTCCTGTTTCTGTTGGTTTTACACGCCAGTGTATCAGAGAGGGAGGTTATAAATGAATGAACAAAGTCAGCTTCCGTATTGGTGGACTGGGGCACTGGCATTATTCTCGGCTCTGAGTTTACAGGATTACATCTTTATTCTTGGTACCCTGGTTAGTGTGATTTTTACTGTCAAAACCTATTACGTCAATTTACGAGAAAAAGACGCGATAATTAAAGAAGAACAACGTAGAACTGAAATATTGCGCGATTTCCTGCGTGATAAAGCTGTGGACAGTATTCCAGCCGCTATCGCGGTGTGTCATGACGCATTACGCAAAATGGAGGGCTGACATGACACCAATACTGATGAAAACCAAGGAGGGTAAATGAACCGACGAGTCATCATTATGGTATTGCTGACGCTGCTCCTCATGGGGTTGATGGCAAATACTTATCGCCTCAGCGCCAAGCAGAAGCAAGAACATGCCCAGCTACAGAGTGAACGAGTAGTTAATCAAACACTAGGTGACATCATTGATGCCTATCAGTTGAACGAGGCCGCTAATCGCGCGGCTGTTGCCCGACAACTGGAAAGTGAGAGGAGGTTACGACATGAAGCGGAGGACCGCCTCAAACGATTTACGTTGGCGACAGCAAATGACAACTGTGCTGCTAGCCGTATGCCTGAGTCTGGCATTGACATCCTGCGGGAATAAGCCGCCTCCATCGTTAATCAAACCCCCGCTGTTATTGCCACCAGAGTCGGCAATGACGCAATGTGAAATTCCTGAATTTACCGGCACAACATGGAGTGACAGCGCTTTATATGCCATGACACTTAAACAAGCGCTCCGTATTTGTAAAGGGCGGTTGGATGAGGTTATCCAGTGGCGTAATAGCCAGATAAATAGCCGTTATCGCAAGGAGGTGCCGTAGTTATCTCTCTATGGGGCAATTATTTTTCAGAAGAATATCCAGCGAATTTTCATGCCGGAATTCTCATTTCTTATCGGGTGAAATCATGAATGCAGCTCAAATCAGGCAACTGGCGGCCGCCGCGTTAATGGGCAAAACAGATGCGGAAGGCCGTGTCTATTCAACGGATGTATGGCCAGTAACGCTATATCCAGCGATTTTGTTACAAACGCCAATGGAAGTGAAAGAGTCGATCGGCCGCAATGCACCACAATTCAAGACGATGACGACATTGCAAATTAGCGGGCATATCCAACTGAGCGAGGCAGAAAATAGGGTCACCGAAGCGGCATCGGCGCTTGAACGTTTGTGTGAGCAAATTCAACGGGCGGTGATTAACAGCTATGAGTTGACCCACCATATACAGCAGTTTGCCAAGGTACGAACCACTATGGGTATCGACACCAGCAGCGAACAGCATTTTGCTCAAGTAAAAGTGGAGTTAGACCTTGAGTATTACCAGGGGCCAGAGGATTTCTTTCCACTGGAAACGCCCCAACTGGAGGGCATCGATGTCACGATGCATATGCCTGATGGCACGACTGAACCCTTGATAGCCATTACCTTCCCGGAGTAACCCTATGTTCGTAAAACCCACGGCTGGCCGCGCAGTGCGCGACCCGGTCAAGGGCACCTTATTGCCTGAATCTGGCTCAGAGGTCCCTGATAACGCATTTTGGCACCGTCGCATTCAAGACGGTGATGTGGTGCAAACCTCTGTTAAATCAGTGGTATCTGCATTTGAAGTGTTAACAACGGAGAGTACAAAACTATGACCATTCCTTTCACTAATATTCCGAGTAACCTGCGCACGCCATTATTCTTTGCGGAGTTTGATAATTCCCAAGCCAACACGGCGAGTACCACCCAGCGCACGCTGATTATCGGGCAAACATTGCCGGAAAGTACGTTGCCAGCCAATGTGCCGCTACTGGTTTCATCAACCGCCACAACTGCTGCTTTGGCGGGTGCCGGTTCAATGTTGCATGGGCAAATAGCCGCTTATCTGGCTAATGATACAGCGGGTGAAGTGTATCTTTTACCACTGAATGATGCAGATAGCATGACGGCCGCCATCGGTAAAATTACGGTGACTACGCCAGCCGCGGCCACTGGAGTTATTTCACTGTATATCGGCGGCATTCGGGTACAAACCACGGTAGTTGCAACTGATGATGTCAACACCATTGCCGCCGCGCTGGCGGCTGCCATTGAGGGCAAACCTGACTTGCCGGTGAGCGTTGTGCATACCGGTGAAATGGTATCTGAAGGTGCGGTAGTGGTATTAGCCGCGAAAAATAAAGGCGCTCATGGCAATGATATCGACCTGCGCCTGAACTATCTCGGCAGCGCTGGCGGCGAATCAACACCTGATAGCCTGGTACTAACGCTAACCCCAATGGCAGGTGGTACCGGGGCACCCGACTTGGCCGGCGGCTTGGCGAATTTGCAGGATCGCACCTTTGATTTCATCATCAATCCGTATACCGATACGGTGTCTCTGGATGCACTCAAGGCCTTCCTTTCTGATAGCACTGGGCGTTGGAGCTACAGTCAGCAATTGTACGGCCACAGTTTTGCTGCTCAGTCTGGCACTTATGGACAACTGACTGCGGCGGGTGAGTTGCGTAATGACCAACACGCCTCGCTGTTGGGGATTCACCACTCTCCGACTCCTGCGCATATTTGGTCCGCAGCTTATGTCGGTGCTATTGCGCAGAGTCTGCGTAATGATCCGGGTCGTCCGCTGCAAACACTGGCGGTGAACGGCGTTTTGGCCCCGCCATTGTCCAGCCGTTTTACTTTGACGGAGCGCAATAACCTGCTGCATAGCGGCATTTCCACGGTGACAGTGGCGGATGACGGTACAGTGCAAGTGGAAAACATCATTACTACCTATCAGACCAACAAATACGGTGCTGAGGATGATAGCTATCTACAAATTGAAACGCTGTTCTTGCTGATGTTTGTCACCCGTTACTTGCGCACACAAGTGACATCTAAATTTGCACGTATGAAGTTGGCTGCTGATGGCACCCGTTTCGCAGCGGGTTCGGCGATTATCACTCCTAACGTTATTCGTGCCGAGCTGATTGCCCAGTATCAGACACTAGAATTTAACGGCTACGTTCAGGATGCCAAAGGTTTTGCCCGTGGCTTGATTGTCGAGAAAAGTGCCAGCAACCCAAATCGGGTCGATGTGTTGTGGACTGGTGTGCTGATTAATCAGCTGCGTATTTTCGCAGTACTCAATCAATTCCGCCTGCAAGCAACGGCTTAACTCTTCGATCATCAAGTAGTCGGCTCCTTAACAGTCGGCTCTTTCAGCATAAAAAAGGAAATAAATTATGAGCAATACTTCAAATCGCCTGGCGGGTACAGCCTATGTCACGGTCGATGGCATTACCGTTATGGTGGCGGGTCAGTTCAAATACAGTCCGTCAAAGGTCAAGCGCGAGACGGTGATGGGAATGGACGGAATACACGGCTATAAAGAAACCGTGGTCGCGCCGTCAATCTCTTGCACCATCCGGGACAGTGGCGGCGTTTCTATCAGTGACTTCAATGATCAAACCAATGTCAATATTGTGTGCGAATTGGCAAATGGCAAAACTATTATCGGCAGTGGTATGTGGTCGGTCAGCACCTTGCTGGTAGACAGCACTGAAGGTACGGTGGATGTCAGTTGGGAAGGCGGCTCGGTGACGGAGAACTGATATGTCACAACTGGAACGCAGTAAAACCATTTCACTGGTTAAACCCATTTCGCATGAGGCCACCAAGACCACCTATGAGGTCGTTGAACTGAGCGAGCCGACACTGTTGCAAGTACAGCAATTCTACGATGAGCAAACCAAGGCAGGCTCGCTTAGCGGTATGGGATTACTGATTGCATTGGTATCTGGGGTACCGCGTGAGGCGATTAAAAAAATGGCTTTCACCGACTACAAAGTTTGCGAGGTTTACATGATGGGTTTTTTAGCCTACTCCCCAACGGGGGACGATGGCGCGAAATAATCGCTGACGTCACTTACTACTATAGCTGGGGGCCGGGCGATGCCTGGTCCCTGACCTACAGTAATTTAATATGGTGGTGCCAGCAGGCCGAGCGGATTAATAATATTAAGGCTGGCAAAAATGGCTAATAAATACAAGATTGATGAAGTTCCTTCCCTAGAGGATATCGCAGGAACGGAAATACCGGCATATAAAAAATACACGTCAAAAGTAAAACCTATATTACGTAATGTACCCTCTCAAGCTTTCAATGGTTATAGACTGATTCGCACAGGGAATATTGCTATCGCGGCTGGTGCTATAGGAATGCATTGGCTCAATGGAGAAGCGGACGAGGCACATGAAATCAGCACTGCTGCACAAGATGTGGGTGCTCCTGTTGACCAATTCAGTTACATAAGTGGCGCTATGCAAATTCGTGGTGCGGATAGAAGTACTGCAATTCAATCGTCTGAGCACCTGTATAGAACATTTAATAATATTTTGTTGGGAAAGGATAAAGAAGCGACTGAGCTGCTTCAAAAATATAATGTTGATATTGCTAAGAATGAAAATAATACAGTTAATTTACCTAAAACCATGGAGAATTTAGCGCCAATTTTTAAGAATAAAATGGAGAGGCAGGAGCAAGATACATTAATTAATACATTAGCAGGAAATAGTGAAGGTGTAGGATTATTACGAGAAGGACTTGAGATAAAAAATTTGTTAAGTGCTTCAAGCCGCTTTGGCTTAACAGTTGATCCAGAGTTGATTGCCAAACTTCAAGAGCTAAGGCTCAGAACCACTGAGTTTGGTGCTGCTGTAGATGGAATCAAACAGAAAATTGCTGATACTGTCAGTGATACACTGACTTTCAAAAATACTTTAGCAAATACTATTGGTGGGCTGACAGATGTAATGACTTATGGCCCAGATAACTTTTCACTTATGCATACTCTAGGACTTACAAGTGGATATGAATCAGAAAAATTAAGGCATGCTTATGACAGTAATGATTTTTATCAGCAACTGAGTCTGTATGAAAAAATTATGCTCGATTTTGGCCTAATGACTGATGGTTATGAGCGAAAATATGATGAGTATTATGCACCCAAAAATATGAATCCGGAATCTGTAGAATCTAGGTCAGAAAATAGTTGGGATTCTGAAGTTGAAAATACGTGGAATCATAATCGTATTACAGATCTAAATGCACCAGAACCATATTCTCTTTTACCTTCACATTCTATTTATCCAGATAGCAATATCGTCGCTCCGCCTGCCTCGATATCACCAATTTATGCTGAACAAATGAG
>NZ_JBLWEX010000116.1:0-10861 GCF_048323875.1 Yersinia sp. LJYL362 | reverse complement strand
CGATGTTACGGGCAGAAAGTAAGCGGTCACTCTCAATATCAGCGACGCGGCAACCGAGCAGACGTGCAGCTTCGCCAGGATGGGGGGTCAACACCCGATTCTGACGCTTCAGCGGATTTAATGCCAGTAAGTTGAGTGCATCTGCATCCCATAATGCTGGTTTATCACTTTGTTGCAATAAATTCAGAGCATTCCTGCCCCAATCCGATTGCCCTAACCCCGGCCCGACCAACAATACATCAGCCCAATTAATACTTTGTGCGAGGGTTTCATCGGTTAATTCCTGCACCATCAGCTCAGGGCGCGCGGCCAGAATCGGCGCGACATGCTCAATGTGAGTAAGTACTCGCACCAGCCCAGCACCACTGCGCAACGCCGCTTCTCCCGCCATGCGGATAGCGCCACCGAATCCTTTATCGCCCCCTACCAGCAATAATCGGCCATGCTCACCTTTATGAGCACAAGGGCGGCGCGGTCTCAACCATTGCGGCAGGTGATCCTCCGTCATGCGCTCAATTTGTGCCGGTTGAGCAGCTAACCATTGTGTTAACCCCAGATCATTGCAGTGCAAATACCCCACCCAATCACGGGCTTGCCCAGTGAGTAGACCGGGTTTCAGTGTGACAAAAGTCAGGGTGTGATCCGCGCGAATAACTGAGCCTGGAGCCGCACCGCTATCAGCACTCAGCCCAGACGGAATATCCAGGGCAATTTTTGCTGCATGATGGCGGTTTGCTGTGTCAATCAGCGTAGCATAAACCCCCTGTGGGGCGGCTCGAAGGCCAATACCCAACAAACCATCAATAATTAAATCGATATGTTGTGGCCAGGGCATATCAGGTTGGTTAATCACACCGCCGCCGGCCAGCCACTGAAATTGCGCCTGATAGGCTTCTGCGGGTAAAGGCCGATTACCAGAGCAAGCAATAAGAGTAACATTCAAACCCGCGGCCAATGCCCGGCTGGCAACCATGTAGCCATCGCCACCGTTATTACCGTGACCACACAAAATCAGCCAGTGGCGCGCGGCAGGATATTGCTTTCGCGCCAATTCAAAAGCGGCATTTCCGGCTCTTACCATCAGGTCAAATAAGCTCAGAGAGAAGTGTGCCGCCGCAATCGCCTCATTCTGGCGCACCCAGTCCGCAGAAAAAACAGAGTGTGGTAAACTGGCTCCGATTTGTTTCTTACTATGGTCCGTCATGGCACACCCCCTCGATCTGAATCAGTTAGCCCAACATATCAAGCAATGGGGGCAATCGCTAGGTTTCCAGCAAGTCGGTATCTGCGATACAGATTTGTCAGCGGAAGAACCGCGATTACAGGCCTGGCTTGATAAACAATATCATGGCGAAATGGCCTGGATGGCCCGCCACGGTATGCTGCGCGCGCGGCCCCATGAATTATTACCCGGCACGTTGCGGGTGATCAGCGTGCGGATGAATTATCTGCCTGCCAAGGCCGCATTTGCCAGCACATTAAAGAATTCGGAACTCGGTTATGTCAGCCGTTATGCCTTAGGCCGTGACTATCATAAATTGTTACGCCAACGCCTGAAAAAATTGGGTGACATGATTCAAAATTATTGTCTGGAGCAGGCGGCCGGCGATGTCAACTTCCGCCCGTTCGTCGATTCTGCGCCAATAATGGAGCGTTCCCTGGCGGCTAAAGCGGGCATTGGCTGGGTTGGTAAGCACTCACTAATTTTGAATCGTGATGCTGGCTCCTGGTTCTTTCTTGGCGAGTTACTCATTGATCTGCCGCTGCCGGTCGATAAACCGCAAGAAGAACAATGTGGGCGCTGTGTTGCTTGCATCACCACTTGCCCGACAGGGGCTATCGTCGCCCCCTATACCGTTGATGCGCGCCGCTGTATTTCCTATCTAACGATCGAGTTGGAAGGCGCAATACCGGAAGAGTTTCGCCCGCTAATGGGTAATCGTATTTATGGTTGTGATGATTGCCAGCTAATTTGCCCGTGGAACCGCTTCTCGCAATTAACCGATGAAGAAGATTTCAGCCCGCGAGCTGTATTACATACACCGCAGCTATTGGATTTATTCGCCTGGAATGAAGAAAAGTTTTTACGGGTCACTGAGGGTTCTGCCATCCGGCGAATTGGCCATCTGCGCTGGTTGCGCAATATCTCGGTTGCGTTAGGCAATGCACCCTATCTCGATAATATTGTATTGGCGTTGGAAGCGCGCCGCGGCATTGATCCTATGTTAGATGAACATATTGAATGGGCAATCTCACAACAATTGAAAAGACGGTCTACACTGATTGGGGATGTTCAATCGCCGCAGAAAAAACGCCTGGTGAGAGCAATTGAAAAAGGCCTGCCACGCGATGCCTGACCCCGCTTTTGCCTGATGTCGCATGACATTGAGCAGAGTTTTTCAACTATATTTACAATGAATAAACCCAGAGTTTTCCTGTGTATAAAAATAAAAAGACCTTGTCAATCAAGTGCAAAAAAAAGCACAAGTGATCGGCATAACGTTTTCACATTAAAATATATGCAATTAAATCAAATAATTATAAATAAGGGAACTGAAGCGGTTAAATTATGAACTGGATACAAAAACAGCAGAATCTGTGGATAACTCTGTTGAAGAAGTTAATACAATGTATGTGAAATGAGGTGCAGCACATGACTGGGCTGTGGATAATTAAAAAAGAATTGAATGAAAAAATTTGGAGCGGGAAACGAGACTCGAACTCGCGACCCCGACCTTGGCAAGGTCGTGCTCTACCAACTGAGCTATTCCCGCATTGAGATGCCGTTTAGGCAACATTTGACTATCTGAAATCAGTTATTTGAAATAAAAAATTTGGAGCGGGAAACGAGACTCGAACTCGCGACCCCGACCTTGGCAAGGTCGTGCTCTACCAACTGAGCTATTCCCGCGTCGCCGTCATGCGTCATAAAGAAAAACACATCACATTTATATTTTTCATTTCTATTACTATTACTATTACTACTGACTTCTTTGTGACCAATCTCTTATGACTTAAGAAATTGGAGCGGGAAACGAGACTCGAACTCGCGACCCCGACCTTGGCAAGGTCGTGCTCTACCAACTGAGCTATTCCCGCTCTGGGTCATAATTTCCGGTACTGAATCTGTTTGCGCTTGCTTGCAAATTCTTCATCGGTACGGGGTGCGCATTATACGAGAAATCCGTTTTGCCGCAAGCCCCTGAAAGCAAAAAAATCATTTTTTGGTTTAAGTGCCGATTAAAACAACAATGTGCTGTTTTTACCAGCGCCTGACAAAGTATATACCCAAAGTCATTGGAGCAGCAGGTAGGCAGCCAGCAAACGCACCCCGATGAGCTTACATAAGTAAGTGATTCGGGTAAGCGAGTGCAGCGAACACCCCTGCTGTTTCAAGGACAAAGGGGATTAAGGTTGAATAAAATGTTCGCGGTAGTAGGCCAGCTCAGCCACAGACTCGCGAATATCATCCAGTGCCTTATGAGTATTATGCTTTTTAAAACCGGCCAAAATCTCGGGTTTCCAGCGGCGTGCCAGCTCTTTTAAGGTGCTGACATCCAGATAGCGGTAATGGAAGTAGGCTTCTAACTCTGGCATATAACGGAACAGGAAGCGGCGGTCTTGGCCCACACTGTTACCACAAATAGGCGAAGTACCTTTTGGAACCCACAGGTTTAAAAATTCAATGGTTTTCAATTCAGCATCATGCTCACTAAAAGGGCTAGCTTTGATCCGCTCGACCAAGCCACTGCCAGTATGGGTACGCACATTCCATTCATCCATCAGCCCAAGCTGCTCGTCAGACTGATGGACAGCCAGCACCGGGCCTTCTGCCAGGATATTCAAATCAGCATCGGTGACCAGAGTGGCTATCTCGATGATCCGATCCCTTTCAGGATCAAGGCCGGTCATTTCCAAGTCGATCCAGATTAGATTATTTTTATTCTCTACCATGATATTTCCTGCCTGTTAGCCGGGGAGACTACCGAACAAACGGTTAATTGATAAAATAATGTGTATCATAGCCCTTTTGGTCGCAACCAGCGATATATGCAGATTCAAGTGAGGCACAGTGAGTAAGAATAAACTGTCGAAAGGTCAGCAACGCCGTGTGCAGGCTAACCATCAGCGCCGGCTACGCACTGATAGAAAACCTGAGTTAGATGACTCTCAGCTTGGCGATGCGCAAGAAGGTATCGTAATCAGTCGTTTCGGTCAGCATGCCGATGTCGAAGCCGCCGATGGTGTTCAGCACCGTTGTAATATCCGTCGCACCATCAAGTCATTGGTTACCGGTGACCGTGTGGTCTGGCGCCCCGGCTTGCAAGCGCAGGAAGGTGTGCGGGTTAAAGGCATCGTCGAAGCCGTTCATGAACGGACATCTGTTCTGACACGCCCTGATCTCTATGACGGCGTGAAACCGATCGCCGCAAATATTAATCAGATCGTGATCGTTTCGGCGATCTTACCCGAACTTTCTCTTAATATTATCGATCGCTATCTGGTGGCTTGCGAAACATTAGATGTCGAGCCGTTAATCGTACTGAATAAGATCGATTTACTGGATGCCGATGGTCGTAAATTCGTTGACGGCATGATGGATATCTACCGTCGTATTGGCTACAACGTATTGGAAGTTTCCAGCCAGACCCGCGAGGGGATGGAGGCCTTTGAACAGGCGCTGGCCGGGCGGATAAGTATCTTCGCTGGTCAGTCTGGGGTGGGTAAATCCAGTCTACTCAATGCGTTGTTACCGCCAACGGATAACGAAATTCTGGTGAATACCGTTTCGGATAACTCCGGTTTGGGCCAACATACCACCACCGCCGCTCGTTTATATCATTTCCAACATGGTGGCGATGTGATTGATTCACCGGGGGTACGTGAGTTCGGCCTCTGGCATCTGGCTCCGGAACAAATCACCCAAGGATTTGTCGAATTCCGTGATTATCTTGGCCATTGCAAATTCCGCGATTGTAGCCACACCACCGACCCCGGTTGTGCGCTGCGCGAAGCGGTAGAGCAAGGTAAAATTGCCGAAGAGCGCTTTGATAATTACCATCGGATTCTAGAGAGTATGGAACAGGCAAAACCCCGCAAGACATCAGATAGCGACGAGAAATAGCTAACTGCATGTTTCATACATAAAAAGTCGTGGGTGCAGGCCAATGATATGCACCACAATTATTTTCAAGGTTTATATACTCTAAATAATTCGAGTTGCAGGAAGGCGGCAAGTGAGTGAGTCCCGATGAGTTGACGTGAGTCAATGATTCGGGTGATTGAGCGCAGCCAACACACATGCAACTTGACGAGTATCGTCAATCCAAGAGGTCTACGTGCTGGATAGTCTCAAGATCAGATTACAATATTTACTCCCCAAACAAGGCCTGACCCGCTTGGCTGGTTGGGGTGCGGATAAACAAGGTGGCTGGTTGACACAACTGGTTATCAAGGCGTTTGCGCGCTACTACAAAGTCGATATGAAAGAAGCACAAGATCCTGAATTCTCTGCTTATCGTACCTTTAACGAATTCTTTGTGCGACCGCTACGCGCTGGTGCGCGCCCCGTTGTGGCCGAAGAAAATCTATTAGCTCAACCTGCTGATGGTGCTATCAGTCAGTTAGGCACCATTCATGACGGGCAAATATTGCAGGCAAAAGGCCACGACTACA
Organism: Yersinia sp. LJYL362; assembly: GCF_048323875.1. Lineage (NCBI taxonomy): Bacteria > Pseudomonadati > Pseudomonadota > Gammaproteobacteria > Enterobacterales > Yersiniaceae > Yersinia > Yersinia sp. LJYL362. The sequence continues at coordinate 5,185 of NZ_JBLWEX010000116.1, read as the reverse complement.
GTGTCGAAGCTTTGCTGGCAGGTAACTATATGCTCGCTGCTGAGTTCCAGAATGGCCAGTTTGTCACCACCTATCTGGCGCCCCGCGACTATCACCGGGTACATATGCCGTGTGATGGTGTATTGCGTGAAATGATTTATGTTCCGGGTGATTTATTCTCGGTCAATCCATTAACCGCAGCGAATGTCCCTAACCTGTTCGCCCGTAATGAGCGCGTCATTTGTCTCTTTGACACCGCCTTTGGCCCCATGGCCCAAATTCTGGTGGGTGCCACTATCGTGGGTAGCATAGAAACCGTCTGGGCAGGCACCATTACCCCACCACGCGAAGGTGTTATTCGCCGCTGGACCTATCCACAGGCAGGGTTTGAAGGCGCGATAACCCTGGAGAAAGGGCAAGAAATGGGCCGCTTTAAATTGGGTTCTACGGTAATTAACCTGTTTGCTGAAGGCAAAGTGTATTTAGCGCCACAGTTAAACAGCGGCTCAGTCACCCGTATGGGTGAAGCCCTTGCCGAAGCCGTCCCTGTTACTCCGCCGTGCTAGCCTTCGGCTGAAGGCATAATTGATGTTAAGGAGCCCTTACTTGCGCCCAATGATTTCTCGACCTTTAAGCCAATTACTGCCTTTTGGTCTATTACTGACATTTATCATGTTGTTATCCTTGCCGCTTCATGCGGCAACTCAGCCGAATGAAGATCAACTCAGGCAAGAGTTAAAACAGGCTGAAGCCAATAAGGGGATGATAAATCAGGCAGAAATTGTTCAGGCGCTGCAAGGGGCTCTTAGTTGGCTGGCGGATGCGAAAGAATCTGATATCCGCGCTCAGCAGTATCAAAAAGCGATTGATGACTTTCCCAAACTGACCCGCGAATTACGTCAACAACTGGCTCAGGAAGGGGAGAAACCCCTACCTATACCTAACAATATGTCGACCTCAGAACTCGAACAGCAAGTGCTGCAAATCAGCAGCCAATTGTTAGAGTTGAGCCGTCTGTCGCAGCAGGAGCAAGATCGCGCACGGGAAATCAGTGAGTCACTGAATCAACTGCCGCAACAGCAATCAGAAGCCCGACGAATTCTGACTGAAATCAGTACGCGACTTCAGGCACAAAGTAGCCCCGCCACCCCAGTAGCGCAGGCTCAGTTGGCGTTATTACAAGCTGAAGCCGTGGCCCGAAAAGCAAAAGCCAATGAATTGGAGCTTTCTCAGCTCTCCGCCAATAATCGTCAAGAGCTGTCACGGTTGCGTGCCGAGCTCTACAAAAAACGTCAGGAGCGGGTCGATAATCAGCTCCAAACCCTGCGAAATAACCTGAACAATCAGCGCCAGCAAGCCGCTGAGCAAGCGCTTGAGCGCACAGAGTTATTGGCGGAACAAGGCGGCGACCTACCTGAGTCGATTACCCAACAGCTACAAATAAACCGCGATTTGTCTCAAGCGTTGAATCAGCAAGCGCAGCGTATTGATCTTATTTCTTCGCAGCAACGCCAGGCGGTCACACAGACCCAGCAAGTCCGACAGGCGCTTAGCACCATCCGTGAGCAAGCCCAATGGCTGGGAGTTTCAACCGCATTGGGTGAAGCTTTACGTGCACAAGTTGCTCGCTTGCCAGATGTGCCAAAAAATCAGCAATTGGACCGCGATATGGCCCAACTGCGGGTTCAACGCCTGCAATATGAAGATATGCTGGAGAAGTTACAGCAGCAAAATGTCAAATTAACCCAAGACGATGGCACGCCACTGACCACAGAGCAGCAACGGATTCTGGACGCCCAATGGCGCACCCAGCGCGAATTGCTTAACTCTCTATTATCCGGTTATGACACCCAGATTCTTGAATTGACCAAGCTGAAAGTGGCTAATAGCCAGTTAGTGGATGCCTTAAGTGAAGTTCGCGAAGCCACCCACCGTTACCTGTTTTGGGTCGCGGATGTCAGCCCGATATCACTCTCCTATCCGCTGAATGTCGCCCATGACCTGACTCGTTTGCTGTCACTCGATACCCTTTCGCAGCTCAGCAAAGCATTTGTAATGATGATGACCAGCCAAGAAACATTGCTGCCAATTATTGGCGCGTTGCTATTTGTCGGTTTCAGCATCAGCTCTCGTCGCCATTATCACGCCTTCCTTGAACGCGCCAGCAGCCGGGTAGGTAAGGTGACACAAGACCATTTCTCCCTGACATTACGTACTGTTTTCTGGTCGATTTTGATGGCGCTGCCGCTGCCTGTCTTATGGGCGGCTGTGGGTTATGGTTTGCAAAATGCCTGGTCATATCCGATGGCTATCGCCATTGGGAATGCCGTCACCGCGACCGTGCCGGTGCTGTGGGTGTTTATGATAAGTGCTTCATTTGCCCACCCACATGGCCTGTTTATTACCCACTTCCGTTGGTCACCGACCCAAGTCGGGCGGGCAATGCGCTTCTATCGTATGTCAGTGTGGTTGATTATCCCGCTAATGATGGCACTGATTACCTTCGAGAATTATAACGATCGCGAATTCGCCGGCACACTGGGCCGGTTATGTTTCATTTTGTTGTGTATTGCCTTGAGTTTGGTGACCAACAGCTTGAAGCGGGCCGGTATCCCTCTCTATCTGGATAAGAAAGGTTCTGGCGAGAATATCGTTAATGTGGCGCTGTGGGGGCTGCTGCTGTCCGCGCCATTGATTGCCGCATTAGCGTCTGCACTGGGTTATCTCACCACATCACAGGCACTGTTGGCACGTCTGGAAACTTCGGTTGCTATCTGGTTCTTCTTGTTGGTGGTTTACCATATTATCCGCCGCTGGATGCTGATTCAGCGCCGCCGTATTGCCTTTGATCGTGCCAAACAACGGCGTGCCGATATTCTGGCACAGCGCGCCCGTGGCGAGGACGACACGCCACACAACAACAGCACAGAAGGGTCCATTGATGTCGAAGAACCGGTGATTGATCTGGATGTGATCAGCGCTCAGTCCCTGCGGCTGGTGCGATCCATTCTGACCATGATCGCATTGGTTTCAGTGATAGTACTGTGGTCTGAGATTCATTCTGCGTTCGGTTTCCTGGAGAACATTCGGCTGTGGGATGTGTCATCGACGATCAACGGTATTGAGTCGGTACAGGCGATCACCATGGGATCATTATTGATCGCCATTTTGGTGATGATTGTGACTACCCAACTGGTGCGTAATCTGCCAGCGCTGCTGGAATTGGCGCTGTTACAGCATTTGGATCTCACGCCGGGGACGGGCTATGCCATTTCGACTATCACCAAGTATCTGTTAATCCTGTTCGGTGGCTTACTCGGCTTCTCGATGTTAGGGATTGAATGGGCAAAATTCCAATGGCTGGTTGCCGCACTGGGTTTGGGGTTAGGCTTTGGTTTGCAAGAGATTTTCGCCAACTTCGTCTCCGGCTTGATCATTTTGTTTGAGAAACCGATCCGGATCGGCGATACCGTGACCATTCGTGATCTCACCGGGAGCGTAACCAAAATCAATACTCGTGCGACGACGATCTCCGATTGGGACCGCAAAGAAATTATCGTGCCGAACAAGGCTTTTATTACTGAGCAATTTATTAACTGGTCACTGTCGGATTCTATTACCCGTGTGGTGCTGACTGTACCGGCCCCAGCAGAAACCAGCAGTGAGGAAGTGACGGAAGTATTACTGACCGCCGCGCGCCGCTGTACGTTGGTATTGGATAATCCACCACCGGAGGTCTATTTAGTCGATCTCCAGCAAGGGATCCAGATTTTCGAGCTGCGTATCTATGCCGCTGAAATGGGCCACCGTATGCCACTGCGTCATGAGATCCACCAGCTGATTCTGGCCGGTTACCGCGAGCACGGTATTACTCTGCCGTTCCCACCTTTCCAGGCTCGGTTGGAAACACTGGGGCGTGGGCGTGTAGTTTCATCAAATCGAACGCGTACGCCGGGTAGTTTGTAAAATAACTGAGTGAGTAAGAAACAAAAATGCCCTGACCTGTGAAGGATCAGGGCATTTCTTTCAACACCGCTGCGACGCCAAGAACGCCAGACATTCCCCAAAGTTATTGGTGTTGCAGCAAGGCTGCAAGTCAGCGCATCCCGATGAGCTTACTTGAGTAAGTGATTCGGGTAAGCGAACGCAGCGAACACCGCTGCGACGCCAAGAACGAAGGGGAATTAGGCGATATTGACTGGGAAGGCAATCACATCACTCAGTTTTTCCGCCCCCAACGCCAACATCACCAAACGATCAACCCCTAATGCTACGCCAGAACAATCCGGCAGGCCGTGCTTCAGGGCATCAATCAGATTCATGTCGATGGGATGTTGTGGCAAACCCCGTTTTTCACGACTGCGATTATCTTGCTCAAAACGTTTCAGTTGCTCATCGCCATCAGTCAGCTCATGGAAACCATTCGCCAGCTCAATACCTTTAAAGTAAACCTCAAAGCGCTCGGCCACACGATGATCTTCAGTGCTTATCACGGCAAGAGAAGCCTGTGATGCCGGGAAGTGATAGACGAATGCCGGTTTATCGCGGCCAATGTGCGGTTCAACCCCGACGGTGAACAGCAATTGCAGCAATGTATCGCGATCTTCTTCTGTATCGGCAATATTGCTTAAATCCAGTTTTGCCGCGGCTTCACGCAACTGCGCTTTTTCTGCCGACAAGGGATCAATGCCCAAATGACGCTGGAATGCCTGCTGATAAGACAGCGTCTCAGCGCTATCGCAGTCAAGGATCTGCTGCAACAAGTCATCAACTTCATTCATTAAGCGGTACATATCATAATGCGGACGATACCATTCCAGCATAGTGAATTCAGGATTGTGATGACGGCCAGCTTCTTCATTGCGAAAGCTGCGCCCCAGTTGATAGATAGAACCGCTGCCCGCCGCCAACAAGCGCTTCATGTGATATTCCGGACTGGTCATCATGTACAGCGTCAAACCATCGGCAGCGCCCGGGCCAACAAACCGGGTTTGAAATGGGACCAAATGAATGTCCGTCACTGTCGCTTGGCTCATGGTGGGCGTTTCAACTTCTAATACGCCGCGATCGGTAAAGAAACGCCGGATCTCTGCCATTATTGCTGCGCGCTTCAACAAATTGGCGATGGGTGCACTCGGCTGCCAGCTTGCCGTTTCGCTCATGGTGGTTAACTCCGAAATCAAACAGGGGGTGCAGTCTACTCGCA
>NZ_JBLWEX010000115.1:0-10850 GCF_048323875.1 Yersinia sp. LJYL362 | reverse complement strand
ACGATACGATAAAAGAGAATTATATTGCGGCTTATCGCTGTGCCGGGAAAATTCAGCAACATATTAAATTGCAGTATCAGCAGGATTTGAGTAAAGAAGAGCTGATGTTTTTGACTATTCATATTGAGCGGGTTCGTCGGGAATGCTCTAACTTGCCCGATTAAGTCATTAGCAAAAGAGATTTTAGAATAAAGGATTGTGACTGCTGAGGGCAGGCAAAACCTGAATGTGTTGGTATCGCTTATGGCGGTACAGAGCATATTCAGGTTTTTTTTTGCCCGGACTTAATGACCAAAATAGGTGATTTATTTATATAAATCATCCTGCTATCCAAGGAACATATTATGCAATACACAGCGGTCGCCAGCGAGATCCTCGCCGGAGTGGGAGGGAAGAGCAATATTAACAGTGTTATTCATTGTGCTACTCGTTTGCGCTTTAAACTCAAGGACACATCGCGAGCAGATGCACAAATGCTGAAACAAAATCCGGGCGTCATTATGGTGGTGGAGAGTGGCGGGCAATTTCAGGTGGTTATTGGCAACCATGTCAGCGAGGTCTATCAGGAATTATTGCAGCAAGCGGGTTTATCTGATGGTGATGAAAATGAGCGCCAGCCGAGTCGACAAAAAGAGGGTTTACTGAGTCGCTGTATTGATATTATTTCGGGCATTTTCACTCCCTTACTCGGGATCATGGCAGCCTCCGGTATTCTTAAGGGTTTTCTGGCACTCAGTGTGGTGTGCGGTTGGTTACAGACTACCAGCGGCAGCTATATGATTTTATTCGCTGCTAGCGACTCTTTGTTCTATTTCTTCCCACTAGTGCTAGGTTATACCGCGGGTAAGAAATTTGGTGGCAATCCGTTTATTACCTTGGCGATTGGTGGTGCTTTAGTCCATCCTCTGATGCTGGCTGCATTTAATGCCACTGGGCAACCTGGCGCTGCGACCCTCTATTTCCTTGGCCTTCCGGTCACTTTTATTAATTACACGTCGTCCGTTATTCCTATCATATTAGCGGCCTGGGTCAGTTGTTGGTTAGAAAAAAGGTTTAATCGCATTTTACACAGCAGTATTAAAAACTTTTTTACCCCGTTGTTGTGTTTGGCGATTACGGTTCCTGCCACATTCTTATTGATTGGCCCGCTAGCGACCTGGCTGAGCCATTTATTAGCCGAAGGTTTTCAAATTATTTATTCCGCAGCCCCGCCGGTGGCTGGTGGTGTATTAGCCGGAATATGGCAGATATGCGTCATTTTTGGCCTGCATTGGGGCTTGGTCCCATTGATGATTAATAACTTGAGTGTATTGGGCTATGACGCCATGTTGCCACTGCTATTACCCGCCGTGATGGGGCAGGTGGGGGCGACACTCGGAGTCTTTTTACGTACCCGTGATGCCAAAATGAAAGTATTGGCGGGTTCGGCATTTACTGCCGGTATATTTGGTATCACCGAACCTGCTATTTATGGGGTGACGTTACCGTCTAAAAAACCGTTTATATTCGGTTGTATCGGCGGGGCGATTGGCGGCGTTATTGTGGGGTATAGCCAGACTCATGTTTATTCATTTGGTCTGGTCAGTATTTTCTCTTTTGCCCAGATAATTCCAACTACCGGCATTGATGCCAGCGTATGGGGCGCAATTATAGGCACTCTGACCGCATTGGTTTTTGCCGCAATTGGCACCTTCTTCTTTGGCTTGCCAGCCCAAATTACAACGCCAGAACTTGAAAAACCACTGCAAACCTCATCTATCGCCGAGGACCATAATGGCCTTGGCGAAGTGATATTTAGCCCAATCAGCGGTGAATTACAGGCATTAACTCATGTTGGCGACACTATTTTTGCCAGCGGCTTGTTGGGGGCGGGAATCGCCATTATTCCGCAACAAGGCCGGGTTGTTTCACCGGTTAATGGTGTAGTGGCTTCGTTATTTAAAACTCACCATGCAATAGGCATTGAGTCCGATGCCGGTACTGAAATTCTTATTCACGTTGGTATTGATACCGTCAAACTCGAGGGTCAATATTTTACCGCGCATGTCAGTGTGGGGGATCGAGTTAATGTTGGGGACCTGCTATTGGAGTTTGATTACGCGGCGATTATTAACTCTGGTTATGACCTGACCACGCCGATCATTATCAGCAACAGTGAAGATTATCAGGATGTTCTGTATGCCAAAGGGACATCTATTACAGAGCAAGCACCGTTATTAACCGTGATTCGTTAATACTGATTCAGGAGAAAACAGATGAAACATGCATTTCCAGACAACTTCCTTTGGGGCGGGGCTATTGCCGCTAATCAGGTTGAAGGAGCTTATCTTACTGATGGAAAAGGGCTATCAACCTCTGATTTACAGCCATACGGTATTTTCGGTGATATCGTTCCCCGCGTGAATGGCGACAGTTATGTCAAAGATGTGGCTATCGATTTTTATCACCGCTACCCGCAAGATATTGCACTATTTGCTGAGATGGGCTTTAAATGCCTGCGTATTTCTATTGCCTGGACGCGTATTTTTCCGCAGGGCGACGAGGAGCAGCCGAATGAAGCCGGCCTGGCATTCTATGATCGCTTATTTGATGAAATGGCGAAATACAATATTACGCCACTGGTGACGCTATCTCATTATGAAATGCCTTATGGCCTGGTGAAGAATTATGGCGGCTGGGGAAATCGTAAAACAATTGGTTTCTTTGAACATTATGCCCGCACGGTATTTCAGCGTTATCAGCATAAGGTCAAATTGTGGCTGACATTTAACGAAATAAATATGTCACTGCATGCGCCTTTTACCGGTGTTGGGTTAGAGCGGGAAAGCAGTAAAAGTGAGATATATCAGGCGATTCATCACCAATTGGTTGCCAGTGCCAAAGCAGTTGCTGCTTTACATCAAATTATTCCTGATGGCCGTATCGGTAATATGTTGTTAGGCGGTTTGATGTATCCGTTAACCTGTAAACCTGCTGACGTGTTGGAAACTCTACAGCAGAATCGTGAATGGTTATTCTTTGGTGATGTACAGGTGCGCGGCTATTACCCCTCCTATATGGGCCGTTACTTTAAGCAGCATGATATTAGTCTTGAGATTACGGCAGAAGATAAACTGGCACTAAAAGAAACGGTCGATTTTATTTCCTTCAGCTATTACATGAGTGGCTGTGTGACTACCGATGAGGAATTAAATCATCAGGCCAGAGGCAATATTCTGAGCATGGTACAAAACCCACATCTTGCCAGTTCAGAGTGGGGATGGCAGATAGACCCCGATGGATTGCGTATTCTGCTAAATGAATTGTGGGATCGTTATCAAAAGCCACTGTTTATTGTTGAAAATGGGCTGGGAGCAAAAGATAAGCCGGATGCTAATGGAAATATTGAAGATGATTATCGCATCGACTACCTCAATGACCACTTAGTCCAAGTCAGCGAGGCTATTGAAGATGGCGTAGAGGTAATGGGATACACCAGTTGGGGGCCGATTGACCTGGTGAGTGCTTCGAAAGCTGAATTATCCAAGCGCTACGGTTTTATTTATGTTGATCGTGATGATAGTGGTCATGGCACCCTGGAACGTCGCCGTAAGAAAAGTTTCTATTGGTATCGGGATGTCATTCAGAGTAATGGCGAAACACTAAAACGCTAATATTGGCGTATTTCAATAGCGGTGCTTTAACCGGCACCGCGTAAACTGCTATTCTATATCAATACTCTTCAAAGCTTTATCACGCAGGGAATGAGTGCGATGTTGAATATGAGAAACCGTTTTGAGCGTAATAACCTCTTCGGGGAGAAGAATATTCATGCTGTTTTTGAAGTTAGCCTGTTGCTAAAAGCGATATTGGCTATCATGGAGATTGTGGCGGGTATTTTAACTTTTTTTGTTACCCCCCAGCTTTTATTGAATATATTGCATCGCATTACTCAAGTTGAATTTATCGAAGATCGTGGCGATGTGATTGCCAATTATTTGCTGCATGCAGCGCAAAGCCTTTCCATCAGCAGTCTGCATTTCGCCGCGTTTTATTTATTAATTCATGGCATTGTTAAGTTATGGGTCATTATTGGATTGTGGCGCAAAAAACTGGGGTATTACCCAGCAGCAATAGTCATTTTTAGCTTATTTATTATCTATCAACTTTATCGTTATACCTTTACTCATTCTATTATGCTGATTTTAATCACTATTCTTGACTTGGTGGTTATCGTATTGACAGTGCTGGAGTATCGGCAATTGCGACAGGAACAAAAAAGACTCCAAGCGAAGCCTTTGTGATGCTGATAACAGCCATATTTTGCGATCAGCGGCGGGTTATCCCTTCATAAATTAAGCGCAGCCCAAAGGCTCCGACAGCGACTCCGATAATACCGCTTAACAAGTGCTGAACCTTGCCATACGCGCGGCGTACTGCCGGGCGGGAGAATGCCATACTCAGCAATGACCGCCAGAGGATTGAGGCCACAACAATGCCGAGCCAGGCGACCATTTTGGCCCATGCTGGTGTGGTCGGGGTGAGGGTTACCGAGAAAATACTGATAAAAAACAGCACAGTTTGTGGGTTGGATAAATCAGTTAACAGCCCACGGCGGAAGAACACATACCAAGGCGTAATTGATGAAGTAGCGACAGCACCCATGCCCATGTGCAGTTCTTGACGATGGCGCACCATATTGTAGGCATACCAAACCAGATACAAACCGCCGCCGATCTTAATTGCCGAGAACAGAGCTCCCCCTTCAGCAATCAGCGCTGCCATACCAAATAACCCCAATCCTGAGTAAATTGCATCCCCTAAGGCCACACCTAACCCGGTGAGTAAACCTGCATTCTTACCAGAGCTGAGACTGGTTTGAACCACAACAAGTAAATTAGCGCCGGGATTAATAAATGTGAGTACAAATAGCCCGATGGTCAATATGATGAGGTGGATTTCATCCATTTGGTATGGCTCCGATATTCATGATTTCAGTAGCATAATCCAATCTACCGGAGCGTGCAGAGCATAACTTGTGCTTATTGCCATGTTTTAGTCGACAGTGTTAATAGAAATGTGTTGTCTGTCACTCAACAAAAATATGGGCCTGACCCATAATCGTCAAATCAACCATTAAGCCAACATAGATACCTTCGCGGCTGATGGTTTTGATTGCGACGATTTCGTCGTGCTCAATAATAGATAACGTGAGCGTTGAAATAAAACCGGCAAAATCAATACTGACAATCTTAGCCAAGCAGTGAGTCGGATAATGGTGAGCGGAGGGCAGTGGTGTGATAGTCACTTGCTCGGGGCGCAGCATAATGCGTGCTTGCCCTTGGCGTGTTGCATCGTCAACCTTTACCCGGCCTAGCGCACAGTCGGCCCATCCGGCCGCAATATTCGAGGAAAGAATCAGTGTTTCACCCAGGAATGTTGCGGTCGGCTCATCAATCGGCCTGAGATAAAGCTCTTGCGGCGCGCCCACATGAGCCAGCTTGCCCGCGCGCATTACCGCGACCTGATCGGCAAAAGATAATGCTTCGCTTTGATCGTGGGTGACTAATATGGAGGCGATATTGGCTTGTGACAGCAGTTCAGCTACCGCTTTGCGGGTAGATGCACGCAAAGCGGTATCCAGTGCTGAAAAGGGTTCGTCCAATAACATCAATACCGGGCTTTGCGCCAATGCTCTGGCGAGCGCGACACGTTGTTGCTGGCCACCGGATATTTCATGAGGCCAAAGTTGCGCTAATCGCCGGTCTAGTGCCACCATTTCCATCAATTCATCAATCCGTCGGGCTTTATCTTGCTTGCTGCCTTTTAGCCCATAAGCAATGTTACCCGCCACGGTAAAATGTGGAAACAGTGCGCCATCTTGCGGGACAAATCCAATCCCGCGTTTATGCGCTGGCACGTGAGTTGATTGGTCAAATAGCGGATTTCCTTGCAAAATCACCTTGCCGCTATCCGGCGTTTCAAAACCGGCAATAATACGCAGCAATGTGGTTTTACCCGAACCCGATGGCCCAACAATCGCAGTGCGGCTGCCCGCTGTCACCTGTAAATCAATGTCGTCTAATACCCTGACCGATTGGTAAGATTTACCGATTTTTTGAAGTTCAAGCGTGCTCATAATCCTGCCGTACGTTGAGATTGAGAATAAAGGAGCCAGGTGAGTGGCAGGGAGAGTGCCACCATAAGCAGGGCATAAGGTGATGCAGCAACATAATCTATTTCACTGGTTAATGCCCAGAATCCGGTGGCCAGGGTTCTAGTACCATTGGGTGCTAATAATAAGGTTGCAGTCAATTCATTGGATATCGCTAGAAATACCAAGGCCGCACCCGCCGCCGCACCGGGGGCCGCCAGCCGCATGGTGGTGCTCCAGATGGCCTGAGTGGGCGTTTTACCCAAACTGCGTGCCACGTTTTCCAGCTCGACCGGCGCAGTCGCAATACCGGCCCGTAAACTGATTAAGGCGCGTGGCGTAAACATCAATAAATAGGCCAGTAAAAGAGTGAATTCAGTTTGATACAGCGGCCGTGCAATGCGGATGGTGATGGTCACCAGTGCCAGTGCGACCACAATACCGGGCAGCGAACTGGTGACATAGTTACACCCCTCCATGACCCGATGTAAGCGCCCTGGATAGCGCACGGATAACCAAGCCATTGGTATGGCGCACAGGGTGATAATTACGGCACCGCTCAGCGCCAGAGCCAGCGTTTGTTTCAAGGCTGGCAACAGCTCAGCATTCAACCATACATCAATGCCGCCGATGTAGAGCCAGCGGGTGAGGGTGATAAAAGGTACACCGAGCGAGAGGGTGGTCATCACCAGTGGTAGCAGCAGACACCACAGGGTGAGGGCGGTTCCCATTGAATAAGCAGTTTGTCTGCGCGCGCTACCCGAACCGACTCGGGCATAGCGGTTATAGCCGCGGCTGGTGGCTTCGATTAACAATAATCCCAGACAACATAACGCCAGAACACCCGCTAACATATTGGCCGCTGGGCCATTAAAGGTGGATTGGAATTGATCAAAAATAGCCGTGGTAAAGGTATCAAAACGGATCATGGCGTACAGGCCATATTCTGCTAATAAATGCAGTGCAATCAATATCGAACCGCCCCAAACAGCGAGTTTTAATTGTGGTAGAACCACGCGGAAAAATACTGCGCTGGGCGTGCTACCTAAAGATGCTGCTGCATCTTCCAGACCGGGATCAAGGCGGCGCAATACTGCTGAGGCGGGCAGATAAATAAAAGGGAAATAGGCAATGACAGAGATAAATACCCCCGCGCTAAGCCCGTGCATTGAGGGTACCAGGCTTATCCAGGCGTAACTTTGCACAAAAGCAGGCACTGCCAGTGGGGCAATAGCTAGCAGTGACCAAACTCGCCTGCCGGGTAGCGTGGTGCGTTCGGTGAGCCACGCCAACGCCACACCAATAATGGCGCATAGCGGCAAAGTGAACGCAACCAGTAATGCGGTGTTAAGCAGTAATTCCCCCACGCGAGGGCGGAAAACGAGCGCCTTGACCGTTGACCAACCGGTATCAATGGCAATGCCAATCACAAACCCCAGTGGCAGCAGGGACAGTAGAGAAAGCATCACCGCAATAACCACAATCCCAGAACCAGGGCGGCGGCTATATTGGCGTTGAGTTGTCTGACTCAGTGGCATCGGGATAACATCGGGGTTTACATTGGCCATAATCGGCAAGGCACTCGGCGTGTTAATGCCCGTCTGGTCAGGGACGCGACGGGCTAAAAATACATATTATCAGCAGGTTGACTGTATTACAGCAGGCCAGCTTCTGTCATTAACTCAACCACTTTCTTGCTGTTCAGTTTAGACGGTTCTACTTTTGGTGCATCCAGATCTTTCAGCGGCACCAATTTAGGGTTAGACGCAGCATCGACACCCACGGCGTATTCAAAAGCATTATTGGTGCGCAAGATATCCTGACCTGATTTGCCGGTTATCCATTTCACGAATTCCTGTGCTTCTTTTGGATGCTTGCTCGACGCCAATACACCGCCACCAGAGATACTCACAAAGGCACCTGGATCTTGATGTTTGAAGTAATGCAGTTGAGTTTTACCGCTGTTCTCACCGGTTTTGGCTTGATCAACAAAGCGGTAATAGTGATAGATAACCCCACCATCAATTTGGCCAGCATTCACCGCTTTCATCACCGTGCTATTACCTTTATAAGCGGTAAAGTTGGTTTTCATGGCCTTTAACCACTCCAACGTGGCTTTTTCGCCTTTCAGTTCCAGCATGGCGCTAACAATGGCCTGGAAATCAGCCCCAGAAGGTGATGCAGCCCAACGGCCTTTCCACTCAGGTTTAGCTAAGTCCATGATCGACTTAGGTAACTCGGCTTCGCTAATTTTTTCCGGATTATAGACAAAAACGGTACTGCGGGCAGCAATGCCGGTCCAGCGGCCATGTTCAGGACGATACTCTTTCGCCACCTGAGCTTGTGTTGCTGCATCCAATGGGGCGAACAATTTTGCATTATCGACTAGCACCATTGCCGGGGAGTTTTCCGTCAGAAAGACGTCTGCGGGTGATGCGCTGCCTTCCTGAACCAGCTGATTACCTAACTCGCTATCCCCGCCATTGCGCAGGGTCACCTTAATACCCGTATCTTTGGTAAAGCCGTCGACCCAGGATTTCACCAGGTTTTCGTGTTGGGCATTATACACCACAATACCTTCGTCATTGGATGCAGCATTGGCGGAAAAAGCCAGCATCATTGAGGAAGCTAACAGAGCAACAGGGCCAAGAGAGGATAAACGTAACTTCATAAAGACATCCTTTAACAGGTCAAAGAAGAAAACGAGAGAGTGAGTCAACGGAGAAACATGTCGATTGTATAGAAAGAAATTAGCAATGATAGTGAAAATCATTCGTATTATTTGATACTAAATGTTTCGTTGATGTTGCTATAATCCCTTATTCTTCAAAGGGTTTAGTCTATTTTCCTCTGGCGCAGGCACTGGCTACTGTACGATTCCTATTGTAAATAACCCAGTATAATCCTGCATTTTCCTGTTTGTTCCTTATAGGCAATGACTTAACATAGCTATTACTTTTTAGCATGGTTTATGGATATACGATGCGTCACTTAGCTGTCATTCTTCCCTCACTCATTTTGCTTTCTGCCTGTAGCAGCAAGCCGACGCCTCCTGTTGCTGCGACGCCGTCAGATAGCCTGACACAAAGTGGTTTTTTACTTGAACCACAACATGTGGGTCACGTGCCAGACGGTGATTTTGCCTATAATGCGGATACCGCCCGTTTTGTTGACAAAATGGTGCGTGAGCATGGTTTTGAGCGTCAGCAACTGCATGATGTATTAGCGCAAACTAAAAAACTGGATTTTGTTATCCGCTTGATGGATAAGCAAGCGCCGACCTCTGGCCGTCCATCCGGGCCAAATGGTGCCTGGAACCGCTATCGCAACCAATTTATTACGCCAGATAACGTGCAAAATGGGGTGAATTTCTGGAATCAACATGAAAAAGCCCTGCAACGTGCTTATGAGGTTTACGGGGTTCCACCAGAAATTATCGTTGGCATCATTGGCGTTGAAACACGCTGGGGCAGAGTGATGGGTAAGACTCGTATCATTGATGCGCTGGCAACACTCTCCTTTGCTTATCCGCGCCGCGCCGAGTATTTTTCTGGTGAGCTGGAAACCTTTTTGCTGATGGCGCGAGCTGAGGGCAATGACCCGCTAAGTCTGCGCGGTTCTTACGCTGGCGCTATGGGTTATGGTCAATTTATGCCATCGTCATTTAAAGATTATGCTGTCGATTTTAACGGCAATGGTCATATCAATTTGTGGGATCCGGAGGATGCCATCGGTAGTGTGGCGAATTACTTCAAAGCCCACGGCTGGACCAAAGGGGCGGCGGTGGCTATTCCTGCCAACGGGCAAGCGCCGAATCTCGATAATGGCTTTAAGACCAAATACCCCATCTCGACATTATCTGCCGTAGGGCTAAGCCCGACCGGCTCGCTGGGCGACTATCAGGAAGCCAGCTTGTTGCGCCTTGATGTCGGTACCGGCTATCAATATTGGTATGGTTTGCCAAATTTCTACACTATTACTCGTTACAACCACAGTACCCATTACGCGATGGCGGTGTGGCAGTTGGGTGAGGCGGTCGGTCGGGCGCGTCGCGGCCTTTAATAGCTGAGCGGATATCACAAAAAAGAGCCGCGTTATGCGGCTCTTCATACTAATCACAGCAGATGAGAAATATCATCCGGATGAACCGATGGTGGAGACTGACGCCAACCGCGCGTTAGCCACAGCAGGTAAATAAAACCTACCAGTAACCACAGCAGGCCTACCTCCAGCGCGCGCTGTTCAAGATGAACCCACAACCACACCGACATCACAAACCCCATCATTGGCAACAGCCCATATTTAAACATGGCTGAAATACCACGACGTTTCTCATTGAAAATAAAGTGTTTTATAACGCTCAAATTCACAAAGGTGAACGCGCCGAGCGCGCCGAAGCTTATCATCGACACCACTAAATTCAGGTCAAGGAACAGCGCCAGCAGCGAGATGGTTGCCACGAACAAAATAGCGCGCCACGGCGTATGGAACTTGCGATGTAGATGGAAGAACACTTTGCGTGGCAATACCCCTTCACGGCCCATGGCATAGAAGATACGCGACACACTGGTCTGTGCGGTCATCGCCGAGGCATAAACGCCCGTCAGATAAGTGGCCATAAAGAAGTTATACATCCACTTACCGCCGACATGCTCGGAGATAATCAGGCTGGCGGTGTCCTGATAAGGGATTAATGATTTCCAGTCTGGATAAGCCA
>NZ_JBLWEX010000114.1:0-10844 GCF_048323875.1 Yersinia sp. LJYL362 | reverse complement strand
CCCGCACGACTGGCACTGAATTGTCATCAAATGGTAATACATAATGGGTCGTTAGCTCAGTTGGTAGAGCAGTTGACTTTTAATCAATTGGTCGCAGGTTCGAATCCCGCACGACCCACCATTATGTTTTACAGTAAAGAGTGAGTAGTACCGCATGACAGCGGGTCGTTAGCTCAGTTGGTAGAGCAGTTGACTTTTAATCAATTGGTCGCAGGTTCGAATCCCGCACGACCCACCATTCTCTCCCAGTTTGGTTTGAATGTAAGAAGTTGAAATCATCGAATAGATATTCCTCTTCCTGTTTTGTCTAAAATGCCTCGAGTAGAATTTATTCCGCACGACTGGCACTGAATTGTCATCAAATAGTAAACATAATGGGTCGTTAGCTCAGTTGGTAGAGCAGTTGACTTTTAATCAATTGGTCGCAGGTTCGAATCCCGCACGACCCACCATTATGAAGAGTTAGCAGGGTATCAAATCGTTAGGGATGAGAACCGTAAAAGGTTCGAGCCGAGCGAAGCGAGACAGCAACGCGCAGCGTTGACCCGAAGGGCGAGTCCGCAGGACGAGTAATCCCGCACGACCCACCATTATGTTTTACAGTAAAGAGTAAGCAGTACCGCATGACAGCGGGTCGTTAGCTCAGTTGGTAGAGCAGTTGACTTTTAATCAATTGGTCGCAGGTTCGAATCCCGCACGACCCACCATTCTCTCAGGTATCGAAATATCCCCCAGACTCAGAAGCCGCATACTACACAATAATCGTGTGGGTGAGACCTGCGTTCAGGTTCGAGCCGAGCGAAGCGAGACAGCAACGCGCAGCGTTGACCCGAAGGGCGAGTCCGGAGGACGAGTCATCCCGCACGACCCACCATTCTCTCAGGTATCGAAATATCCCCCCAGACTCAGAAGCCGCATACTACACAATAATCGTGTGGGTGAGACCTGCGTTCAGGTTCGAGCCGAGCGAAGCGAGACAGCAACGCGGTAGCGTTGACCCGAAGGGCGAGTCCACAGGACGAGTCATCCCGCAGGACCCACTATTCTCTTCCCCTTCTCCCTGTTATACCTTCCAAGCAATATCATTTATACTTCTCATTCAAGAAACCCAAACAGATTTCTATAACCCTCTACTATCCTTTCTACCACCCAACTTTCCCCCATATTTAACTCTATTAAACATTTTTGCCATTTTGAGACAATATCTGGCGACTTTTCGCAAAATATTGAGTATTTTGTTTAGGATAAAAAACAAACCAATCTGACTGGCAGCCTGAGAGATACCGTGGCTCCGGAATCACTGGCAATAGAGATGTGAGCGATGAGCGAAACTTTTGATGTAAATGCAGCGATTTATCCTTTCCCTGCGCGGCCTGTCCCGCTGGATGTGGACCAAAAAGCCTTTTATCGTGAGAAAATTAAAACACTGCTGAAGCAACGCGATGCCGTGTTAGTCGCTCACTATTATACTGACCCCGAAATTCAGGCCTTGGCCGAAGAGACCGGCGGTTGTGTTGCTGACTCACTGGAAATGGCGAGATTCGGTAACAACCACCCTGCGTCAACTCTGTTGGTCGCTGGCGTTCGTTTTATGGGTGAAACGGCTAAAATACTCAATCCCGAAAAGCAAGTATTGATGCCAACCCTCAATGCTGAATGTTCGCTGGATTTAGGCTGTCCGGCTGATGAATTTGCCGCATTCTGCGACAGCCATCCTGACCGCACTGTCGTGGTGTATGCCAATACCTCAGCGGCGGTCAAAGCCCGGGCTGATTGGGTGGTCACTTCCAGTATCGCGGTTGAGTTAATCGAACATCTCGATAGCCTGGGCGAGAAAATAATCTGGGCACCGGATAGGCATCTTGGAAACTACGTACAAAAAAGGAGTGGTGCAGATGTGCTGTGCTGGCAGGGAGCCTGTATCGTCCATGACGAGTTTAAAACCCAGGCACTGGCCCAAATGAAAGCATTACATCCTGATGCCGCGGTGTTGGTTCACCCGGAGTCGCCACAAGCTGTTGTCGATATGGCGGATGCGGTAGGTTCAACCAGTCAGTTGATCATGGCGGCAAAAACACTGCCCCAGAAAAAACTGATCGTCGCAACGGATCGGGGCATTTTCTATAAAATGCAGCAGGCTTGTCCGGATAAAGAGTTATTCGAAGCGCCCACTGCTGGCGAAGGTGCAACATGTAGAAGTTGTGCGCATTGTCCGTGGATGGCGATGAATGGTCTTAAAGCGATAGCTGAGGGGCTGGAGCAGGGTGGTGTGATGCATGAGATACATGTTGATGAACAATTGCGTCAGCAGGCGCTGATACCGCTAAATCGCATGTTGGAATTTGCCAATCAGTTGAAGCTACAGATCAAAGGCAATGCGTAAGCATTTATACTCGTCATACTTCAAGCTGCATGTGCGTTGGCCGCGCTCAATCACCCGAATCACTTACTACAGTAAGCTCGTCGGGATTCATTCGCTTGCCGCCTTCCTGCAACTCGAATTATTTAGAGTATATTCACTACTGTATTAACAGCAAAAGGATAGCCAGATGGATTTCTTTAGTACCAGTAACATATTGGTTCATATTCCGCTGGGTACAGGCGGGTATGATCTTTCATGGATTGAAGCAATAGGTACGCTGTTTGGGTTGCTGTGCATCTGGTTTGCCAGCAAAGAGAAAATCATTAACTACTTGTTTGGGTTGATAAACGTAACGTTGTTCGCGGTGATTTTCTTCCAGATCCAACTCTATGCCAGCTTGTTGCTACAGCTGTTCTTCTTTGTAGCTAATATTTATGGTTGGTATGCCTGGAGCAAACAAACGCCTGATAACCAAGCGGAATTGAAAATTCGTTGGCTATCTTTGCCGAAAGCATTGGTTTGGGGCGTGGTTTGTGTCGCGGGTATCGCATTGATGACGTTGCATATTGATACGGTATTTGCCTGGCTAACCCGTACGGCAGTTACTGTTATGCAAGGCTTGGGAGCGAATGTCCAAATGCCGGAGTTGCAGCCAGACGCTTTCCCATTCTGGGACTCCACTATGATGGTCTTATCCATCGTGGCGATGATCTTGATGACTCGAAAGTATGTTGAAAACTGGCTGATTTGGGTGGTTATTGATGTCATCAGTGTGGCAATTTTCGCCTACCAGGGCGTTTACGCCATGGCGCTGGAGTACGTGATACTGACGCTGATTGCACTAAATGGTTCTTGGCTTTGGATTAAGAGCGCGGCACTAAACCATTCACGCCCACTGTCTACCCTGAGTGATTAATATTTCGGTTCAATAGCTGTTGCTGTAAATGTCAGTCAGGCGAGGTGCTCCAGAGCATTCGCCTGACTGATAACATCAATGATGGTGATGATGGTGCTCTCCGGCACTAGCGGCTTGATTAATGCCGCAATCTGGTGCTTTGCAGTGCTGGTACTCCATCTGGATGGTGGCATGACCAATATGGTAATGATGCAGCAGATGGTGCTGAATTCGTTGCAGTAATTCATCATTGTCTTGCGGTGGGATCACCTGCACATGCAGTGTCATCAGCCGTTGGTCTCCGACTTGCCATAAGTGGACGTGATGGACGTCTCGCACCTCATAGATGCTGGTGCAGAGATCTTTGCGCAACTTATTGATATCAATCTCCTGCGGTGCGCCCTCCAATAGCTCGTGAAAACTTTCTTTCAGCAGACGCCAGGCACTGCGTAACACCAATACCGAGACCAATACTGACAAAATTGGATCTATGGGTGTCCAGCCGGTGGTCAGGATCACTACGGCTGCCACGATAGCCCCGACGGAACCTAATAAGTCACCCATAACATGCAAGGCCGCGGCCCGCACATTGATATTCTTTTCTTCCTCGCCACGATGAAGTATCCAGAAGCAGAAAATATTCGCACCTAATCCCGCTATGGCGATGATTAA
Organism: Yersinia sp. LJYL362; assembly: GCF_048323875.1. Taxonomy (NCBI): domain Bacteria; kingdom Pseudomonadati; phylum Pseudomonadota; class Gammaproteobacteria; order Enterobacterales; family Yersiniaceae; genus Yersinia; species Yersinia sp. LJYL362. The sequence goes on along the minus strand of NZ_JBLWEX010000114.1, from coordinate 6,915 downwards.
CATCGGTACACCCATCACCTCATGCGGGGTAAAGAAACGCCGAACTGCCTCCCAAAAAATCAGCACGACAATCAATAATAAAGCTGCGGCGTTAACAAAAGCGGCCAGCGTGGTAAGACGCAAATAACCAAAGGTATGGCGAGAATCCGGCTTCCTCCGTGAGAAATGTACTGCCATTAGTGCGATAAATAATGCGGCTGAGTCGGTCAGCATATGCCCGGCATCAGCCAGCAGTGCCAGCGAGCCAGATAACCAGCCGCCAATCGCCTCTGCCACCATAAACAGAGTCGTCACAGCGAACGCTATCAACAGGCGCTTGCTGTTGCCGTCTTGTGGGAAAAACGATGATGCAGACATATTTATCCTTCAATGGTAAAAGCTGAACGCAAAACGAGAATTATCTACCTATGTTAGTCCTGATAGGATTTCATTCAATGATTGATGCATATTATAGATAACAGGGATGTTGTTGTTTATCTGTACTGCTCTTCTAATGCGATAAAGTAGATTTACAGCATCCAATTCACCAGTTAGATTGGTTCAACTAGATTAATACAGACAGACGTTGTGCGATGATCGTCACAAGACTTAATGGAAAAGCTATGAATTACCAGATTGATGACCTACGGATTAAAGAAATTAAGGAACTCCTGCCCCCTGTCGCCCTGCTAGAGAAGTTTCCGGCTAGTGAAAAAGCAGCAGAAATCGTCGCCAAGACCCGCGCTGCGATTCACAGCATTTTGCGCGCTCAGGACGATCGCTTGTTGGTGGTGATTGGCCCATGCTCCATTCACGATACTCAGGCGGCCAAAGAATATGCGGCCCGCTTGCTGACATTGCGTGAAGAGCTGCAAGGTGAGCTTGAAGTGGTGATGCGGGTGTATTTTGAAAAACCGCGTACCACGGTAGGTTGGAAAGGTCTGATTAACGATCCGCATATGGATGGTAGCTACAATATCAATGATGGTCTGCGTATCGCACGTAAGTTGCTATTGGATATTAATGAGAGCGGCTTACCGGCTGCCGGCGAGTTTTTGGATATGATTACCCCGCAATATTTGGCTGACCTGATGAGCTGGGGGGCGATTGGTGCTCGTACCACGGAATCTCAGGTTCACCGCGAGCTGGCTTCTGGCTTGTCTTGCCCGGTCGGTTTCAAAAATGGTACCGATGGCACTATCAAAGTCGCTATTGATGCTATCAATGCCGCCAGTGCGCCACACTGTTTCCTGTCGGTGACTAAATGGGGACACTCAGCGATTGTCAATACCGCCGGAAATGATGATTGCCATATCATTCTGCGTGGTGGTAAAGAGCCGAATTACAGCAGCGCCCATGTTGCTGCGGTGAAAGAGGGGCTTAGCAAAGCTGGCCTGGAACCACAAATCATGATTGATTTCAGCCATGCTAACAGCTGTAAGCAATTCAAAAAGCAAATGGAAGTAGGAACGGATGTTTGCCGTCAGATTGCTCAGGGCGAAAAATCTATTATGGGTGTGATGATTGAAAGTCATCTGGTCGAAGGTAGTCAGAATCTGGAAAGTGGCGAACCTTTAACTTACGGCCAAAGTGTCACCGATGCTTGTATTGGTTGGGAAGATACAGAAGCGTTGCTGCGCCAGTTATCGAATGCAGTCAAAGCTCGCCGCCAGTAATTAACTTATCGGCAAATAAAAACCCCCGCCATCTGAGATGTACGGGGGTTTTTTAATGGGACTAATCAGGAATGATTACTTCGCTTTACCCTGATTGGCAACCGCAGCAGCTTTAGCCGCGATTTCATCAGCGTTACCCAGATAGTAGTGTTTGATTGGTTTGAAGTTTTCGTCAAACTCATACACCAATGGCACACCTGTTGGGATATTCAGCTCAAGAATTTCTTCTTCATTCAGATTATCCAGATATTTAACCAGTGCACGCAGAGAGTTACCGTGAGCAGCGATGATAACGCGCTCGCCACTGGCGATGCGTGGTTTGATCACTTCTTCCCAGTAAGGGATAACGCGATCGATAGTCAGAGCCAGGCTTTCAGTGGTTGGCAGCTCTGCATCAGTTAATTTTGCATAACGTGGGTCATGGCCAGGGAAGCGCTCATCACTTTTATCCAGTGCTGGAGGGGTGATGGCAAAGCCGCGACGCCACAGTTTAACTTGATCATCACCGTATTTAGCCGCAGTTTCAGATTTATCCAGACCTTGCAATGCGCCGTAATGACGCTCATTCAGTTTCCAGGTTTTTTCCGTTGGAAGCCAAGCCTGATCCAGTTCGTCCAGGATACTCCACAAGGTGTGGATAGCGCGTTTTAATACTGAGGTGTAGGCGAAATCAAAAGTAAAACCTTCATCTTTCAACAGCTTGCCAGCTGCTTTTGCTTCGGTACGGCCTTTCTCAGACAAATCAACGTCATACCAACCCGTAAAGCGGTTTTCGTTGTTCCATTGACTTTCGCCGTGACGTACCAGAACCAGCTTTGTTACTGCCATAGTTCGAACTCCTCAGATGACTAATTTATACCGATTACAACTTCAAGCTGCATACGTGTTGACTGTCTTGCTGCAACTTGAATTATTCAGGGTATATTCAATGATAACTATTATCATTATATTGCGTGATGACCGCAGACAGCAATCGATAGTGTTTAACCATAGCCAATTTTTTATCATAAGGTAAGGCCAGAGGTCGAATCGATTTAATCGCATCCAATCGTCTGAGCCAGTGTCCCTTTCTGTGATTTAATTATTTGAGCAACATCAGTGGGCAAGTTTGACCAGATAGTCAATTGGGGATTTGTTTTTGCTTCAATGGTATCAACGGTGACTTGATAATCGCAGAAATTAGCAGATTTGGCCGTATTTTGATCTATCAGGAATGCAGCATACTGGCCTTTATCCGGTGATGTGCCAATAAAAATGATCTTCCAATAGCCACTCGGGAGTGCAACAGACGGCTTCGCTGGCAGTGTTCCGATATTGCGTTCAAATAGCGGCCCGGTAACGGAGTAAACAGCAGTAACATCCTGGCGGTTAGCCAATGTGCGCTCCTTGTCTTCGAGCCTCACCCATGCACCTTGGTTTAAGGCTGCTTTTTGTGGCGTGATATTGGACAAATAATTAAGCGCCTGCGAATCCTCGTTACCCGCGAGTAAGCTTAGCGGAGCCTGATGCCCACGATCAACGGCCAGCTTTTGATTAGCACCAGTATAATCTGCCGGTACTAGTGTATCTGAGGCTGGCAAGTCGGGATCTTGTGCCCATTTACGCGGGTGATTGCTAGCCTGACTGCTTTTCGTGACTTTATATGCCACCCAATTTGCAAATTTGGTATTACTGTTATTGTTCAGCGTATACACATCGCGAATAACTGTTTGATCACTACCACCGGTCGGGCAGCCGACAAGGCAGTTATCAATAGCTGCAGCAGGTAAATTTTGTTCGGTAACGGCAGGTGCCGAGAGTGTGGTTTTGGGCGCGGTGGAGTGATCTGTGGTGGTACATGCGGCCAATAAAAGAACAGGCAAAAGTTTAATCAGATTAAATTTCATTATTTATTCCTCTTGCTAATTGATTTCAGAAATAACATTAAATTAATCATATAGTTAAAATATAAAAATAGTTATAAAAACAATTACGAAACTTATAACTATTTTTTAATTATATGAAAGACCAGTAGTGGCGACATTTAAACCTCAATACTCAGCACTTACTTAAAGAACGCTGTGATTTATTTATTATAAAAACTTACGTGCATTATTTTTACGATATTCCGGAGGAAACTTTATTTACGCTTTCATCGCTATTTAGCTTAATTAATGATGTGTGGAGTTTACTGCAAATTTTCCTGTTTCTACAATAATGAGTATTCCAGCTTGTTGGCAATTATTTACCCCCATCATTTAAATAATCGAATGTTTTTCTTTGCGTTGATAATAATCCTAACTTAATATTTAATTTATGTAATATCATTTTAATAATATATAATTTGTTGATATTTAATGGCTTTATATTTTATGGCTGAGTTTTATATATTAGCATTGTTTATTTTTCATAGATTGATAAGGGGGTATCGAGGTTGCAGCTTGTCGTTACTAAAAAACAAGCGACGAAAACGGGGACAGTAAAGTGATATATGGAGCACTAAAGGCTCCATATTGATAAATGTGTGATTATTACAAGAGAAGATTAAGCGGCTTTCTTCAGGCAGGTACTCATAAAGGTTTTACGCGCGTCACCTTTTAACTCTTTGGTTGCCGCCTCGGCATTACAGCTTTTCATTTTCTGCTGTTGCGGGGTTAGGGCTTTCTCATCAGGATGAACTTGTGCTTTTAGGCACTGACTCATAAATTTCTTCCGATCATCACCTTTCAGGGACTGAGTGGTCGCCTGCTGGTTACAATCGGTCATTTTTTTCTGTTGCGCGGCCTGAGCCGGAGAGGGAGTTTTTGCTGTATCCGCCGCCATCACATTCACACTGAGCAGCAATCCGGCTGAGAGTAACCATAGGGTAGTTAGACGCATAGGAATTCCTTAGATAATGTTTGAGGGTCTGAAAGGGCGGGCAACAGGTAACACTAACCCCTGACAGATGCAGTTAAGCGTAGATGGTAGTGCTGAATATGGGTAGTTTCGGTTATATCTTAGATGAATAGAGACTGCCGCCGCAGCGGCAATCCACTATAACGCGATAAAGTGATAAACGGTGGTGGCACGGTAGGTTTTCCCCGGTTTTAGCCAGCAATCAGGTTGTGGCCATTCCGGGTGGTTAGGGCTATCAGGTAAGAATTCACTTTCCAGAGCAACGCCAGTGTAGCTGGCATAGGTTCCGCCATTACGCGCAGGTGTTCCGCCGAGGAAATTACCGCTATAGAGCTGCAAGGCGGGTGCTGTGGTGTAAACGCTCATTTGAACTTGATTATCAGAGGACCACAGGTGCGCCGCCGGGCTTTCGGTAGCACCACAAGTGCGATGCAGCAGATAGGCATGGTCATAGCCCTTCACCCGCTGTTGACCACGGTCTTGCAGGAAGTCGCGCGCCAGTGTTTTCGCTTGACGGAAATCCATGCCAGTTTTTTCAACACTTTCGAGTCCACCGGTGGGGATCCCATCACTGCCGACCGGCAAATAGCGGTCAGCAAACAGCTGTAATCGATGCGCCCGCACGTCTCGTCCTTCGCCATCGAGATTAAAGTACGCATGATTGGTCAGGTTTACCGGGCAGGTTTTATCAACCTGAGCCTGATAGTGAATCTCCAGCCGATTATCCTCGGTCAGCAGATACTGCACTTCAGCGGTTAAATTACCGGGGAAACCCTGATCACCGTCAGGAGAGTGCAACTGATAAGTGACTTGTTTCTCATCTTGCTTAACCTTTTTCCAGCGCCGGTTATGGAACCCTTCCGGGCCACCATGTAGTTGGTTTTCGCCTTGATTGGGTATCAGATGGAGGATTTCACCCTCTACTGTGATTTGTGCTTTCGCAATGCGGTTGGCGTAGCGGCCAACTGTCGCACCGAGATAAGCCGCTTGATGCAGATAATCGGCTGGGGTTTGGCAGCCCAGCAGCAACTCGCGTTTTTCACCCCCTTTTAGTGGCAATATTGCTGATAACCAGGTAGCGCCCCAATCCATCAGCGTCACGCTCATGCCGGTTTTATTATGTAACTCGGTCAATTCAAAGGGGTGACCATCCGGTGCTAACTGGTCAACACTGCTTGATGATGCAGCGTCGTTTTTCAGCATAAACCCGCTCCTTGTGAAGCCTGACAAACGTAAAAGGTTTCAGTTCTACCGCCACTGTATGCCGGATATTGCTGCGCTACAGCCGCACGAACTTGCTCGACGAGCGAGTTTGGCATTAGCGCGACGATACAGCCGCCAAAACCACCGCCAGTCATACGAACACCACCTTGCTCCCCAATAACGGATTTCACAATATCAACCAGGCTGTCGATCGGTGGAACTGTGATCTCGAAATCATCGCGCATTGAAATATGAGACTCGTGCATCAATTGTCCCATCAATTTTAAATCGCCAGACGCCAATGCATCAGCCGCTGCCAAAGTACGCTCATTTTCAGTAATCACATGGCGAGCACGTTTAGCCACCACAGGATCTAACTCATCCTGAATAGAGAAGAACAGGTTAGGGTCAACATCGCGCAGGGCTTTAACCCCAAAGAAACGCGCAGCGGTTTCACATTGTTGACGACGGGTGTTGTATTCGCTATCAACCAAGCCCCGTTTCACATTGGAATTGATTATCACCACTGCCACATTTTCTGGCATGGGGACGGCACGAGTTTCAAGCGTGCGGCAGTCGATCAGTAGCGCGTGGTCTTGCTGGCCGAGTGCTGAAATCAGTTGATCCATGATGCCGCAGTTGCAACCAACAAACTGGTTTTCAGCTTCCTGGCCATTGAGTGCCAGTTCCACACCACTCAGAGGTAACTGATAGAGTGATTGTAGCGCCTGGCCGACGGCGACTTCTAAAGAAGCCGAAGAGCTCAGGCCCGCACCTTGCGGGACATTGCCGCTGATAACCAGCGAGGCACCGCCAAAATCGGCATGACGCAGTTGCAAGTGTTTTACCACACCGCGCACATAGTCAGCCCAACGGTATTGCGCATGCGGGACAATTGGTTCATCCAGAGAGAATATGTCTTGCTGATTGTCATAATCAGCCGCAATAACATGTATCTGGCGATCATCGCGTTTACTGCAACTAATGACGGTTTCATAATCAATGGCGCAAGGCAGCACAAAGCCATCGTTATAATCGGTATGCTCACCGATAAGATTGACGCGGCCCGGAGCTTTGATAGTGATGTCAGGTTCATGGCTAAATTGTTGGCGGAAAATGGCCTGGGTATGCTGTTTTAAACTCATTATTTGACTCCGGCTTCTCGATAATGGACATCACT